>CALDFY010000159.1 GCA_937942115.1 uncultured Anaerolineae bacterium
CTTGCGGTTGCCCCCAGGGGAGGCCGATTTCCCATCGGCGCCCGAGGCGGCGGGAAGCGGAGAGCCGAAGCCAGCCTTAAGTTAACGCCTATGGGGGCTGGGGGTGGGGGATGCGGCGGCCTTCGGCCGCCGCAAAACCCCGCCCTCACCCCCGGCCCCTCTCCCAACCGAAGTTTGGGAGAGGGGAGGGGCCGGGGGAGGGGTGAGGCCAGCGCGCCGAAAAAGTTAGGGCCATTGGGCTTTTAGCCCCTGGCGTAGGTAGTTACGAAAATTTGTGTAATTTGTGGCTAAAATAAAGAAGGGTTGCCCCTACACTCCCCGGTACAGTCCCCCGTCCACCAGCAGGCTGATGCCGGTGATGTAGGACGCGGCGGGGGAGGCCAGAAAGGCCACCGCGCGGGCGATTTCCTCCGGAGTCGCCATCCGGCCCAGGGGGATGGCGGCGGTGATGTTCGCCTCCTCCTCTTCCACCGTCGTGCCGTTGCGGGCCGCCCGGTCTGTCAGCAACTGCACCACCCGCTCCGTCCGGGTCCAGCCCGGACAGACGGCGTTCACCCGGATGCCGTCCGGCGCCAGTTCGTCCGAGAGCGTCTTGACCAGGCCCACCACGGCCATGCGCAGGCTGTTGGAGAGGATGAGGTTGGGCAGCGGTTGCTTCACGCTGACGGAGGTCATCGCGACGATGGCGCCGCTCTTCTGGGCTCGCATCGTGGGGATGACGGCATAGCAGAGGCGGACGACGCTCATCAAGGTCAGTTGGACGGCGGCCTCCCAGTCGGCGGGGGTCAGTTCCAGGAAACGGCCGGGTGGAGGGCCTCCGGCGTTGGTCACCAGGATGTCTATCCGGCCCCAGCGGGCGCGGGCGGCCTCCACCACCCGCTCCACCCCCTGCGGATCGGCGACGTCGGCGGGGACGGCAACCACTTCGGCGCCGGTGGCTGCGCGGATGGCCCGCGCGGCGGCCTCCAGCGGGCCCTCCTGGCGGGCACAGATGACGACCTGCGCGCCCTCCCGGGCCAGTTCGGCGGCCACCGCCCGGCCCAGCCCCCGGCTGGCGGCGGTCACCACGGCGACTTTGTCCTGAAGTCCCAGGTCCATCCGCTCACCTCCCTCATATTGGCGATAGGGTGCTCACAAAAAATGGGCAGATGGGTTGGGAAAGCGGCAGCGAAACCGCTGACCCGGTGGTCAACAATAGCCCACTTGGCGCAGCCAGGCCACTGCATCCCGCAGGGTCTCCTCAAATGGACGGAGGGTCCACCCCAGTTCCCGATGAGCCTTGATACTATCATACCAGTGGTAGCGGGCGAAGACGTGATAAAAGGTTCTGCTGAAGATGGCCCCATCTGTCAACGGCTCTCCCACAACACAGAGAATCCAGAGGAGCCGGTCGGGAATCACCCAACGAGGGGGGCGGCGGCCCAGGATATGGGCCAGTCGGGCGAAAAATTCCCGGTAGGTCATCGGATAACCGCCGGCGAAGTAGCGTTCGCCGATGCGCCCTCGCTCCATCCCTAACACCAGTGCCTCGGCCGCATCCCGAACATCCACGAAACTCATCCCTCCACTGGTGGCGAAGAAGAGTTGCTTTTTGACAAAGGCGGTGATAATTTTGGACGAAGAGAGGTAGATGTCCCCGGGGCCCAGGCAGTAGCCAGGGTAGACGCTGATGACAGGAAGGCCGGCCTCCACCCGTTCTCGTACCGCCAGTTCGGCTGCCCGTTTCGCCTCAAAATATCCCACTCTGGTGTTCCCCAAATTATAAGTGGCGTCTTCCGTGATGGGATGCGGGCCATCGGAGGCACCGATGGCGGTCGTGCTTCCCAGGTAGACGATGCGAGGCACCCCTGCTTTCTTTGCAGCGTCCATCAGGCAAACGGTGGCTTGGACGTTATCCCGGAATAAGCGGTTCCGCTGGCTGGGAGACGGAGAGACATATCCTGCTGCGTGGTATAATTGCTCACAACCGTCCAGAGCACGTCGTAGTGTTGCGGAGTCCAGGAGGTCCCCTTCTACAACCTCCACATCCAGGCCGGACAGGTTGGCCCGGCTACTGGTGGGACGGACGATCACCCTGGGACGGATGCCCCGTGCATTGAGCCGGGCAACGAGGTGCGAACCGATAAACCCTGTAGCACCTGTGACGACGACGTTCATCAGGGCTTCTCCGCCATCAAAGTTTGGGAAAGGATTCGTCAGCGGGTTGACCTTCTCAACCGGTGGTGGGGCGGCGGCCCTGCGGGCCGCTGCCGCCCCTCCCCGCTCCCTACGGGAGCCCCAACTCCGCCCGCTTCTCCGGCGTCGGGACCCCGTTCTCATCCCAGCCGCGCAGGCGGTAATACTCCGGCAGCATCCGGTCCAACTCCACCACATGCCCCTTCGCCGGCCCCTCCGGCATCGGCTCATGCAGCATCCGGGGCGGAAGCGTGTCGTCGGCCCGCGAGAACCCCGCCCGCACCAGGAACATCCGCTCCAGGTTATATACCCGCTCCCCGGCCTTCAGCAACGTCTCCTCGTCATACCCGGCGCCGGTGGCGTACTCCATCAGCCGGGAAATCCGCACCGGCTCCACGTTGTACGTCGGCTCAAAGAGATAGCGGATGCTCAGGAAGACGCACAGTCCCGCCGCATCTATGATGGTGAAGATGTCCTCAAAGTACTTCACCAGCCGGGGCTTATCTTCCCACGAGAGGGGGTCCACCTTCTTGGGGACGCCGAAGACCTCCATATAGGCCGTATCCCCGGCCATGTGGGAGGCGCCGATGTTGGAAGTGGCGTAGAGGAGACCCATGCCCTTCGCCCCGCGCGGGTCGTAGGCGGGGAACTCCTGCTTCTTGGCGCTCATGGAGTACTCCGGATGGCCGTAGTGGGAGGCCAAACGGTAACTCCCCTGGGCGATGAGGTCGCCGAAGCCCTCCCGCAGCCCCGCCAGGCGGACCATCTCCACCACCGCCTCCCCGTCGCCGAAGCGCAGGGGCCGGCCGATGTCCGACTCGGGGATGAGGCCCAGTTCGTACATCTCCATCGCGCAGGCGATGGTCACCCCGGCGGAGATAGTATCCAGGCCCAGTTCGTTGCAGATGTAATTGGCCTTGGTGATGGCGGCGAGGTTATCCACGCCGCAGGCGCTGCCCAGCGAGCCGATGGTCTCGTATTCCGGCCCCTCCCCCTCACCGCCGAAGACCGGGTCTTCCACCCGCGTCACCCGGCCGCAGGCGATGGGGCAGCCGTAGCAGGCCTTGGGGCGGATCAGGTACTTCTGGTTCAGCGTGCGGCCGGAGATGGCCTCCGCCCCGGCGAAGACCCCCGTCCGGAAGTTGTAGGTGGGCAGGATGCCCACTTCGTTGGTGACGGGGGGCACGTAGGCGGTGCCGTAGGTTCGCAGAGTGGCCTTCCCTGCCGCCACCGCCTGCTTGACCTCCTCCACCACCTGGTCGGCGAGGGCCTTCAGTTCTTTGGGGTGGGCCAGGGGAACCCGGCGGGTCCCCCGCACGACGACAGCCTTGAGGTTCTTGGAGCCCATGACCGCGCCCACGCCGGAGCGGGCGGCAGCGCGGTGTTTCTCGTTCAGGATGGCCGCGATGGGGGCTAGTCGCTCTCCCGCCGGGCCGATACAGGCCACCCGCGCGCGGGGGTCCGTCTCCGCCCGTAGCATGTCTTCCGTCTCAAAGACAGTCCGGCCCCAGACGTGGTCGGCGGGGCGAATCTCCACCCGGTCGTCGTTCACCCAGAGGTAGACGGGCCGCTCCGCCCGCCCCTCAAAGATGAAGAGGTCAAACCCGGTCCGCTTCATCTCGGTGGGGAAGAAGCCGCCGGAGTTGGAGCAGGAGAGCGCTCCGGTGAGGGGGGATTTGGTCACCACCATATACCGGTTTCCGGTGGGGACCGGGGTGGCGGTGAGGGGCCCCGTGGCGAAGACCAGTTTGTTCTCCGGGGAGAGGGGGTCCACCTGGGGGTCCATCTCGTCGTAGAGGTAGCGGATGGCCCACCCCCGCCCGCCGATGAAGTCCCGCGCCATGCGGGGGTCCACTTCTTCTACGCTCGTCTCTCCGGTCGTCAGATTGACTCTGAGGATTCTGCCGTTCCAGCCGTACATTGTGCCTCCTGAGGTAAGGGGTTAGCCGCCGCCGATGGCGGGAAACAGACAGAGGACATCGCCTTCCCGAAGGACCTGTCCCGGCTGAGGGGTGCGCCCGTTGACCAGGACGACGCTCTCCTCCAGGGGCACGGGCAGTCCGGCCAGGACGTCCTCTACCCGGGCGTCCGGTGGGACTTCCGTCTCATACGAAGAGGAGGAGCAATCCGGGGGCAGATACTGCTGATAATGGGCCAGAAGTTTGATGCGGATTTTCATCGCCCGACCTTTGCGCCGGTATGCTCACACAAAGACACGGAGAGCACGGAGAAACCCTTCGCGTCTTTGTGTCTCCGTGTGGGAAAATTGTACTATAGACGGCGACAAGGGCAAGCCGTTGCGGAACGATGCACCGTTTCCCACCCGGCGAATTTTGTGGTACAATGTTAACGAACGGATGTTCTCTGAGCTTGTCTGAAAAGTCGTTCGTAGTGAGGCACGAAACGAAGTGGAGTGCCGTTTTGATACCACTTCGCTTTGTCGTTCGTAGTGAGGCACGGAACGAAGGGGAGTGCCGTTTTGACCCCACTTCGCTTTGTCGTTCGTAGTGAGGCACGAAACGAAGTGGAGTGCCGTTTTGACGCCACTTCGCTTTGTCGTTCGTAGTGAGGCACGAAACGAAGTGGAGTGCCGTTTTGATGCCACTTCGCTTTGTCGTTCGTAGTGAGGCACGAAACGAAGGGGAGTGCCGTTTTAACGCCACTTCGCTTTGTCGTTCGTAGTGAGGCACGAAACGAAGGGGAGTGCCGTTTTGACGCCACCTCGCTTCGCGGCTGACTACGAACATCTTCTCACGGGGAATGGTGAGCCTTCTATGGACCCGATAGAGAAACTGCGGCGGTTGGGGCCGGCGACCTGCTACGAACCGGCCGAAGAGGTCAATGCAGCAGGACGGCCGCTTTCGGCCCCCGCCGGGCTTCCATCCGATCTCTCCGGATTCATCCACTACGCGGCGATGCCCGGCGGCCAGCGCATCGCGCTGCTGAAGACGCTCCTCACTTCGGTCTGCGAGCGGGATTGCTTCTACTGCGCGTTCCGCGCCGGACGGGATTGCCCCCGCGCCACCTTCACGCCCGACGAACTGGCCCGCCTGTTTCTGCAACTCCACCAGCGCGGCATCGCCGAGGGGCTGTTCCTCAGTTCCTCCATTCTGGGCGGCGGCCCCCACACCCAGGACCGGCTCATCGCCACGGCGGAGATTCTCCGTCACCGCTACGGCTTTCGGGGCTACATCCACCTGAAGATTATGCCCGGCGCGGAGCGGGACCAGGTGGCGGCGGCGATGCGGCTGGCCGACCGCGTCTCGGTCAATCTGGAGGCTCCCAACGACCGCCGTCTGGCCGCGCTGGCTCCCCACAAGCAGTTCACCGACGAACTCCTTCGCCAGCTGCGCTGGATAGAGAAACTCCGCCGGGAGATGCCCGGACCGGCCCCTAGTTCCACCACCCAGTTCGTTGTCGGCGCGGCGGGGGAGAGCGACCTGGAACTGTTGCACGTGACGGCGTTTCTCTACCGCCACCTGGGGCTGGCCCGGGCCTACTTCCAGGCCTTCCGTCCCGTCCCCGGGACGCCACTGGAGAATCACCCGCCCACCTCGCCCCTCCGGGAGCATCGCCTCTATCAGGCTTCCTTCCTGCTGCGGGATTACGGCTTCAGTGTAGAGGAACTCCCCTTCCGCCCGGACGGCCATCTTCCGCTGGAGACGGACCCCAAACTGGCCTGGGCGCGGGAGCATCTGGCGGAGGCGCCGGTGGAGGTGAATCGGGCGGGGCGGGAGACGCTCCTGCGGGTGCCGGGCATCGGCCCCCAGAGCGCCGACCGCCTCATCGCCGCGCGCCGCCGGGGGCGGCTGAAGGACCTGCGGGACCTGCGCGCCCTGGGCATCGCCGCCGACCGGGCCGCGCCCTTTATCCTGCTGGACGGTCGCCGCCCGGCCCGCCAACTCTCGTTGTTTGAATCCCTCCAGGACAACAGGCGTTAACTTAAAGTTGGCAGGAGTTACGCCCTTGCCCTGTAGGACGGCCTTTCCAGGCCGTCCAGACGGGCTGAGAAGCGGTCCGGACGGGCTGAAAGGCCCGTCCTACGGGTGAACTGCGTCAGTCCTGAGTTGGATTCGGCTCCCCGCTCCCTCCCGTCCTGGGCGCCGATTAGAAATCGGCCTCCCTGGGCGCTTTCGCGCCGGGCGTCAACCTGCGTTGACGCGCTCTAAAAGGGCGGCGCAGGCCGCCCTGGTTGCGAACGAAGTGAAGGGACCCGGCCGAAGGCCCAAAGAGGCTAACTTCCAGTCAGCGCCGATTGGAAATCGGCCTCCCTGGGGGCAACCGCTGTAGGGGCAGGGCTTGCCCCTGCCCCATACAGGGCAACCGCAAGGGTTGCCCCTACGGCCTCACCCCACCCCCAGCGGCTTCGCCGCTACCCCCTCCCCCCTCCTGACCTCCATCAGGAAGGAGAGGGGGTCAGGGGGAGGGGTGAGGCTGATCTTCTCAGCGCCGATTAGAAATCGGCCTCCCTGGACGCTTTCGCGCCGGGCGTCAACCTGCGTTGACGCGCTCTAAAAGGGCGGCGCAGGCCGCCCTGGTTGCGAACGAAGTGAAGGGACCCGGCCGGAGGCCCAGAGAGGCTGACTTTCAGTCAGCGC
>CALDFY010000160.1 GCA_937942115.1 uncultured Anaerolineae bacterium
CAGCCTCTTTGGGCCTTCGGCCGGGTCCCTTCACTTCGTTCGCAACCAGGTCGGCCTTCGCCGACCTCCTGAGAAGGGCGTCAACGCAGGTTGACGCCCGGCGCGAAGCGTAGGGGCAACCCTCGCGGTTGCCCCCAGGGGAGGCCGATTTCCAATCGGCGCCCGAGGTGGCGGGAAGCGGAGAGCCGAAGCCAGCCTTAAGTTAACGCTTATGGGGTTGGGGAGGGGGGAGGGCCTCTGCCGCCGAAGGCGAGCGGGAGAGGGGGATAGGGAGGGGTGAGGGCAGGAAGTCCGCCGACAAAAAGTGTCACCAATTACGAACCATCCCATTACCTGCGAAGGCTTTTCACCTGTAGAAGGGCGTCCGATGACGGAATCCATCCCAATCGCAGAACCTCAGGTAGAGACCCGGAGCCGATGGGCCCTGGAAGTCGCCGAACTCTTCCCGCCCCAGGGCCAGTGGACGGAGGAGGCCTATTTCTCCCTGCCCGACACTAACCGCTATATGGAACTCTCGGAGGGAGAACTGATGATGCCCCCGCATCCGACGCTTAGCCACCAGAAAGCCGTGGAGGAACTCTTTGTTCGGTTGCGGACCTTCGTCCAGGAGCGCAACCTGGGCGAGGTCCACATCGCCCCCCTGCCCGTCCGACTCTGGCCGGGCAAAATCCGGGAGCCGGACCTCCTCTTCGTGGCGAAGGAGCACGCCGACCGGATCGGAGAGCAGTACTTCGGGGTCCCGGACCTGGTGGTGGAGGTGACCTCCCCCGGCACCTGGCGGACGGACCGGTGGGAGAAGATGATGGAGTACGCGCGGGCAGGTGTCCAGGAATACTGGATCGTGGACCCGGATGCGGGGAGCATAGAGGTCTACCGGTGGCGGGAAGGGGTCTACGAAATCGTGGGCAAGTGGGGCCGGGGAGAGCGGGCCCGTTCTCTGCTGCTGGCCGGCTTTGAGGTCGCGGTGGATGACATCGTCGGTGGGTGAGGAAGCCCGGAAGCGCTGCCTGATCCTCGGCCTGGGCAACCCCCTGCGGGGGGACGACGGGGTCGGCCCCCGGGTGGTGGCGGAACTCCTCCGCCGGGGGTTACCCGACGGGGTGGCGGCGGTGGACGGCGGGACCGGGGGACTGGACCTGCTGCACCTGCTGGAGGGCTGGGAGCGGGCCATCATCGTGGACACGGCCCTGCTGGGACGGCGCCCCGGCGAGTTTGTCCGCTTCACCCCGGAGGAGGCCCATCTGGTCGGAAGCCTGGTCTCCCTCTCCAGCCACACTGCCGGATTGGCCGACGCGCTGGCCCTGGCCCGCGCGCTGGGCCAGAGACTGCCGGAGATTGTCATCTACGGCATCCAGCCGGAGCGGATGGATTGGGAGGAGGGGCTCAGTCCCGCTGTAGCGGCGGCCCTGCCGCGATTGGTGGAGGAGATTCTGGGGGAGGTTTGAAACTCACCCTGGAAACTCTTTGCGCGAAAGATGGAAGATGACGATCAAGTATGTGTGCTGGCGGGAAGAGGATATGTGGCTGGGATACCTGGAAGAGTTTCCCGATTACTGGACTCAGGGTCAAACCATTGAGGAACTGGAAGAAAATTTGAGGGACATTTACAGAGATGGCCAGGCATATGCTGAGTGACAAATAACCCGCCCTGAAGGAGCAGACCATGCCCGATAAAATTCTCATCGTAGAAGACGACCCCGATATGGTCACCGCGCTGCGGATGCCCCTGGAAGCCAACGGCTATGAGGTCTACGTCGCCTCCTCGGGCCAGGAGGGGTTGCAAAAGGTCAAGGAGATCAACCCCGACCTGATCATCCTGGATGTGATGATGGAGACGACGACGGCCGGTTTCCAGGTCTCTCTGCAACTGCGCAGCCCCGACCCGAGGTCAGAGTACGCCCCGTACCGCCACATCCCCATTCTCATTCTGACGGCCATCCACACCACCACTTCCCTGCGCTTCGGGCCCGATGAGGCGTACCTGCCGGTAGACGACTTCGTGGATAAGCCCATAGACCCGGAGGTGCTGCTGAACAAGGTCCGCGCGCTGATTGAGCGGTCGCGAGCGCAGAAGTAAGTCTGGACAGTGTGCCGGGCACTTCCGGAAGTGCCCGTCACGTTTCGCTCCCCCGCGGAGCCGGATGGCTGTAGCGAGAATTTCCGAAGAGGATGTGCTGGACCTGCTGATGGCCGCGGCGATGACCCTTTTGGTGGCCGATGCCGCGGCCGTTCTGCTATTGGGGGACGGGGAGCGCCTGCAGGCGGCGGCCCGTCGGGGCCTGCCCGATGATTCTCCTCTGGCGGAAAGCCCGCCCGACCGGGAGGCCCTCTCCGGGAGACCGGCCATCGGTGCGGCGGGCCAGCCGGGCCTTTCCCTCCCCGAGGGGTTTTCCTATCTCCTCTGCGTCCCCCTGACCCTGGCCGCGCGCCCCCTGGGGGTGTTGCGGGTCTACCGGCGCGCAGGCCCCCCGTTCTCCCCCGCCGACGCGGATCGGTCGCTGGCCCTGGCCGCGCTGGGCGCGGCGGCCCTGCAGGCCGCCCGGGGTCTGGCGGAAATGGAGCGGGTGGAGGCGGCCAAGTCCCGCTTCATCCACGTAGCCACCCACGAACTCCGCTCCCCCGTCGCCGTGGCCCAGTCCCTGGTGCGCAACGTCGTCCGGGGCTACGCTGGCCCCCTTACCGACCTCCAGAAAGACCTCTTCGCCCGCATCTCCGCCCGGCTGGATTTCTTGGAGCGCCTGGTCAACGACCTGCTGGACCTGGCCGCCAGCCGGGCGCCGGAACTGGCCGAGGAGGAGGGGCCGGTCGCGGTCAACAGTTCTGTGGGACGGGCCGTCCTTCTCCTGATGCCCCGCGCCGAAGAGAAGGGGGTCACCCTCACCGTTCAGCCGTGCGGTGAAGAACTGGCCGTCTGGGCGACGGAGGAGGGGCTGGATCGCATCTTCGTCAATCTGGTGGAGAACGGCATCAAGTACACCCCGCCGGGGGGGCAGGTGACGGTCTCCCTGGGGCGGGACGGCGACCAGGTCTGGGTGCGGGTCGCCGATACGGGCATCGGCATCCCGCCGGAGGCTATACCGCACCTCTTTGAGGAGTTCTACCGCGCCCCCAACGCTCGCGCCGTCAACGCCGTCGGCACCGGCCTGGGGCTGACCATCGTGAAGGAACTGGTGGAACGCTACCGGGGACGGATTGAGGTGGAAAGTGAGGTCGGCCGGGGGACAACCTTCACGCTGACGTTTCCGGCGATCCGCGCGGGGTAGGCCGGAGTTGAGCCTGGAGCCGCAACCCGTCCTCCCACATAGAGACGTTGTTGAAGAGGACGTAGGCGGTCTCAAAGGGCCGGCACCATTCCAGGACTTGCCGGAGGTCGGCGTCGGTGAAGCGGTAGCGGTAGCCGCCGACGCCGTGCAGGCGGAAGTAGGCTATCTCCGAGGTGACGGGCTGACGGACAAACGGGTCCACGCAGTGGATCAGGTCCAGGTCGCGGCACAATGCCGCGACCGTTTCGTCTTCCCAGGGGCCGCGCGGCTCCCAGGCGAAGCGCATCCCGGCCCGGTCCACCGTGGAGAAGAACTGCCGCATCGCGGCGATGTTCTCCGGCGTCGGCGTGAAGGTCGCCGGACACTGGAAGACGACAATGGGGGCCTCCAGCGCCAGCGCCACCTCCCGGGTCCGTTCCCAGGCCTCCAGGACCTCCGGGGTGGGGCGAAACCCGCCGTACCGATCCCGCCGGTCGGGAGGGATGGAGAGGCCGGACCGGCGGTAGGTGGGACTGGTGGGCGGGTGGGTGACCAGTTGCCAGGCCTTCAGCGTGAAGATGAAGCCGGGTGGGGCCTCCTCCCGCCAGCGCCGGGCCGTCTCCGGACGGGGCGGTTTGTAGAAGGTCTGCTGGACCTCCACCAGGGAGAAGTGCTGGAAGCAGGCCGCCCGTCCCTTCGGAAATCCGCAGCAGCCGACGTGGATCACAGGAACATCTCCATAAACACTTCGTCCTCGTACCGGCCGTCTATCCGGACCTGCCGGGTTAGGACGCCGCAGGGGGTGAACCCCAGTGATTCGTAGAAGGCCCGCGCGCGCCCGTTTCCCGCCCGTACGAAAATCACCAGTTTCTCGTAGCCGTGGGCGCGAGCGAAGTCCAGCGTGTGCCGGGCCAGTTGGCGGGCGATGCCCTTCCCGCGCCATTCCGGCAGGACGAACGTCCCCAGAGTCCCCACGTGGTCAAAGGAATCGGTGTAGCGGACCCACCGCTCCAGGGACTGAAACCCGACAATCCGGCCTTCCACCTCGGCGACGAAAATCCCCTCCCGCTCCGAGAGGCCGGCGATGTACTCCCGTTCCTGCTCGGGGCTGAAGGGGCGGTTGACGGCGGTATAGACCCGTTCGGCGCAGATGACCTCCCAGATGGCGGAGATGGCCTCGGCATCGTCGGGCGTGGCGCGGCGGATGTGGACGGGAGTCATTTCTATGTGTTCCCTTGACCTTCGGGGGCAGTCTCGGCCGGGGAAGCGTTGGTCATCCGGCTTCATCTCCGTCCATCTGCGCCAGGGCTTCCGCCGGAGTGAGGACGGGCAGGGCGGGCGATAGCCGCTCTAACTGCTGCCGGTCCAGGGTGACCAGAGGGGCCCGGTACCGGCGGGCTACCGCCAAAGGTCTGGCTCTGGCCCGAGCCGGCCTCGGCGGGGTTCAGCGCGTTGAGGTGAACGCGGGCATCCAGGACGAAGATCATCGCCGGACCTCATCCAGCGTGGTCTGGGCGGAGTGTTCCTGGGGCCAGGCGCGGCGGATTTCTTCGGCCAGGCGGGCGTAGGCGGCCCAACCGCCGGAGACGGCGCGGCGGCCCGCCTCCACCATCGCGGCTTCTACCTGGGCGGCGTCCACCGGCATCAGAATGGCAATGGGCCGCCCCTGGTAGGTAATAATGTACTCCGCCTTTTCCTCCCGGACTCGCTGGAGGATACGGGTTGCCTGCTCTTTGAGTTCCCGCACACCAATCATCGCTACGGCCAACCTCCTCTGTAGCCTCATATGTCCTTACGGGATGGACTGTCAAGGAGAAGGAAGACTACGGCGTCGGCGTGCGCGGGACGTAGTAGCGGACGCGGAAGGACGCCTGGGCCTGTAACTGCTCCTCAATGTACAGCGAGACGGTGTAGTCGCCTCCGAAGAGGACCGTCCCGTCGGGATTGAAGTACACCACCCAGGCCCTGCCCGCTTCCTCCCCATCCCAGAGGCCGGTCTGACGGGCAACCTCCCGCCCGTTGCGGGTCCAGATCGCCGACCAGGAGAGGCCCGGCCGCATCCCGACGTAATCAAAGATGGCGTATACGGCCCGGGTGTTCCAGTCAAATTCGTTGCCGACCAGGACCGGTTCACCGGTGGGGAGCACACCCAGGGCAATCGTCAGGGCGCTGAAGGTCGGAGGGATGGCAGGCGTGGGGGACGGAGGGGGGAGTGGAGTGGGGGAAGGGGCCGGCGTCGGCGTAGCAGTGGGGGGTGGAATGACCGGGGTGGTGGTGGGAAGCGGGGAGGGCAGGACGGTCGGCTGGGGGGTAAAGAACCCCCCGGAGGCCTCCAGGATGGCGGCCAGCCCGGCGACCACGGCCATTGCGGCGGCCCCTACCAGTCCCCAGAACCAGGCCGGGAACCTCCGTTCGGCCCGTCGGGCCGGCGGGGCCTCGGCCCACCGCGCCCGGTCTGGGGGCAACAACTCCACCGGCGGAGGGGGCTCCCCGTGTTCGTGGAGCAGGACGGCCAGAAAGCGCATATACGCCCGCAGCAAGGCCCGTTCTCCGGGGTCCGTGAGCGCCCGGCCGGCCTGGCGGGCATCCTCCAGAAAGAGGCGGACGCTTTCCCAGAACTCGTCTCCGGGGGACGGGGTGCCGCTGCGGACTATCAGGTCCTGATACCGCCGGTGGAGTGCTTCAAAGACCGGGTTCATCCCTTCCTCCTTCCGCTCAGCCTTCCTCACCCCACCCCTGCCGCCTGCGGCGGCCTCCCTCCTCTCTCCCGAACGAAGTTTGGAAAAAGGTGAGGCTAAATCGTTGCGTCCAGCAGTATCTGCTCGCAGGCCTCCTCCAGCGCGTCCAGCGCGTCGGCGATGGCGGGCAGACTGGGCGGGTCGTCCAGCAACCCGTCCTCTATCTCCTGGCGCAGCAGGCGGAGGAGGCCTGCCGATTCCACCGGGAGGACGTCTGTCAGGGCGTCCAGCCGTTCCTGGCAGGGCCGCCAGAGGGTCAGCAATTCCCGCCGCCGGTCTGGCTCCCGGGCCTGCTCGCCCAGCACCTGGATCGTGGTGCGGTAGACGTGCAGCGCCGCGCGCAGCCCCAGCAACGATCGGATGGGGCGAGGGGATGGCTCCACCTCCGGACTCATTTCTCCTCCTCGGTGCTGCCGGCTTCCAGGAGAGCGATCTGTCGCCGACTGATTTCCCGCCATTGAGGGTCATCGCCCTCAGAGAGGTACCGGCGGAAATCGGCGACCGCGCCGGGCAGGTTGCCCATCACTTCGCGGGCCAGCGCGCGGTTGAACCACGCCTCTGCCCGCTGCGGATCCAGTTCCAGGACGCGCGTCAGGTCTGCTTCGGCGCCCTCCCCGTCGCCCAGTTCCCGCCAGCGCAGGAGGCCCCGGTCGTATAGCGCCTGCGCGAAAGTCGGCAGAATCTCTATCGCGCGGGTGAAATCCTGTTCGGCCCGACGGTAAGCGGCCGGGTCGTCGTACTGGTGACCCCAATGGCGCCAGGTCATCCCGCGCAGGTGATAGAAATGGGCCAGCAGTCGGCGGAAGGGGTGTTTCATACCCCAAATATAATCGCAAACCGATTCTATCGCAAGTTTGTAGCGCAAGGTTTGTCTTGCGCGGCATTTGACAGTTCAGGAATCTGGAGTATCCTTGCCAGCATGCAAGGGACTGCGGAGGGAAAAATGGACGACGTTTTTTCAGATATTGACGCCCACGTTGAAGAATATCTGGCCCGTCTGAAGCGGGCGCTGGCCCAGCCCAGTATCGCGGCGGAGGGCAGGGGCATCGCCGAGATGGCCGACCTGCTGGCGGAAGAACTGCGCGCCACCGGCTTCCAGGTGGAGACGGTCGCCACCGACGGCGCTCCGGTGCTCCTGGCCCGAATGGAGGGACGCCGCCCGGAGCGGATGCTCCTCTACAACCACTACGACGTCCAGCCGGCAGACCCGCTGGAACTCTGGACCTCGCCGCCCTTTGCGCCGACCGTCCGGGACGGCAAACTCTACGCCCGGGGCGCCTCTGACAACAAGGGGGCTATCTTCGCCCGCCTGGCGGCGGTGGAATCGTACCGGCGCGTCCGGGGCGACCTCCCCCTCGGCCTGACCTGGGTGATTGAGGGAGAGGAGGAGGTGGGAAGTCTCCACCTCCACCAGTTCGTGGCGGCGCGGGAGGACGCGCTGCGGGGCGTCCTGGGGTGCGTCTGGGAGGCGGGCGGCCGGGATGCCCGGGAGCGATACGAAATCGGCCTCGGCTGCAAGGGGATTCTCTACCTGGAACTGCGGGCCCGGGGGGCGGCACGGGACCTCCATTCGGCCAACGCGGCCATCGTCGTCAATCCGGCCTGGCGGCTGGTCTGGGCCCTCCACAGCCTCCAGGGACCCGATGGTCGGGTGCGCATCCCCGGATTCTACGACGCCGTCCGCCCGCCCACGCCAGCCCAGCAGGCCGCCCTGGCCGATTGGGAGTTCCCGGAGGACGAAGTCCGCGCCCTCTACGGGATTGACCGTTTCCTGGACGGGCTGACGGGGATGGCGCTCAAGGAGCGACTCCTTTTCGGCCCCACCTGCAACATAGACGGCTTCCATAGCGGCTACGGCGGCCCCGGTTCCAAGACCGTCCTCCCCTGCGAGGCGGTGGCGAAACTGGACTTCCGGTTGGTTCCCGACCAGTGGCCGGAGCGGGTCCTGGAAGCGCTGCGGGCCCACCTGGACGCGCAGGGATTCCCGGACGTGGAGATTGCCTGGTGGGAGGGGGAGGCCCCGTCCGCCGGAGACCCCGAGCACCCCTTTGTTCAGACGGCCGTCCGGGCGGCGGAGCGGGTCTACGGACACCGACCGGCGCTCTTGCCGATGATGGCGGGGACGGGGCCCGTCTACCTGCTCTGTGGTCAGTTCGGCACGCCGATGGTCACGGCAGGGGTGGGGTACGCCGATTCCCGCGCCCACGCGCCGGATGAGAACATCCGCCTGACCGACTTCGTGGAGGGCATCCGCTACATCGCCGCCCTGCTGGACGAATACGAGAGTCAGCGGTAAAGCAGAAGGTAGACCCCGGTCCCGCCCACGATGCTCAGCAGCCAGAGGGCCATGCTGATACGCATCAGCCAGAGGGGGCGGCGGGGCGGCCATTTTCGGCGCCAGTTCATCCGCACGACAGTATAGGTCATCAGCCCCTGGGCCAGCCCGCCAGTCACGCCGTGCATAAAGGGAACGACGGTGGCGGTTTGGACGAAGACATTGCGGCCCAGTTGGGCCAGTTCCAGCCAGCGTCCGACCATCCCGAAGAGGATGGGGAGCCAGGCCAGGAGGGCCACCCAGGCCATCAAGCGGCAGTGTCTGGGGAACGCCCTCCGGCGGGCCAGTATCCATCCTCCCACAGCCACCGCCCCCAGCGCCCAGAGGCTGACCAGAGTGACGTCGGCAACGAAGGGGGCTCCACTTCTCAGGAATCCGGTCATAGGGGTTTCCTCCCGGGATAGGGGATTTTGCAGCAGGCGGCAAAGCCGCCTGCCGCAAAATCCCCTTGTTATGCCAGCACCAGACGCACTCCCAGAATACAGAGCAACACCAGCACGAGAATCCGGAATCGCTCCGGATTCAGGTACCGGCTCAGACGCCCGCCGATCAGAAACCCCAGGAGCAGCGCGGGCACGGCGATCAGATAAGCCCGGGCGACCACCGGGGTGATGTTTTGGGCGACCAGGTGGCCCGCGATGACCAGCGCGTCGTTGAAAATAAAGAGGGTCTGAAGGTTGGCCTTGAACTCGTCGGGGGGCCACTCCAGTGCCTGGCCGTAGACGATGAGCGGCGGGCCGGAGGTGTTGTAGGCTCCGCCCAGCATCCCGGCCAGAAAACCGACCCCCCAGGCCCAGGGACGCCCGTTGGGCCGGGGGATGCGAAAACCCGCCAGGGCGTATACGGCATAGAGGGAGATCACCGCGCCCAGGACGCCCAGCACCATCCTCTCGTCTATTCGCCGCAGGGCCAGGATGCCCAGAGGGATGCCGAAGGTCATCCCGACCAGCAGCGGGGAGACGGCGCGGGGGCGGATTCCGGCCCGGTACCGGCTCAGCATCAGCACGTCCACCGTCGTGGTAATGAGGGCGACCAGGGGCGTGGCGGTACGGATACCCATCAGGCCGGGCAGGATGGACATCGGAATCAGCCCGGAGCCGAAACCGCTCAGCCGCTGGGTCAGCGCGGCGGCAAGGGTGACCAGTGCAACCGGAAGGTCTGTTCCCAATCTGGCATTTTCTCCGGGTTGGAGTAGAATCGGGTCTGGCTATCTGACACTTTTCAGATAGGACGCGGAAAAACGCGGATCAACACGGATGAACACGGCAATAAAAAAGATTTTCCGTGCATTTCCGTGTTCTTCCGTGTGCTACAGGACGCGGAAAGGCATCTCCCACAAAGGCATAAAGATCACAAAGATTTATGTTGATGTTCTTTGTGCCTTTGTGTCTTGGTGTGAGAACGAAAGGGAGATTTTTTCCGCGTTTTCCGCGCTCGTCCGCGTCCTGCTTTCCAAACTGTCGGGTAGGTAGCGGTTTTTTCACTTATGCAGGAGGCCGGATGACGGAGCATCCAACGAACCTCACTGTGGATATTCTGGCGGTCGGTGCCCATCCCGATGATGCGGAAATCGGCTGCGCCGGGTTGCTCCTGAAAGCGAAGGCGCGCGGCCTGCGAACCGGGATTCTGGTGCTCACCCAGGGCGAGATGGGGACGTTTGGCGACCCGGAGACCCGCCGGGCGGAGGCCGAGGCGGCCGCCCGCATCCTGCAGGTGGACGCGTTCCGCATTCTGGACCTGCCCGACGCGCGCCTGGAGTTCAACTACGAGAACACCCTGCGCATCGTGGAGGTCCTGCGGGAATGGCGCCCCCGGCTACTGCTCTCTCCCCACGAGGACGACCACCATCCCGACCACGTGGCGACGGCACGTCTGGTGGAACGGGCCGCGTTTCTGGCGACCCGCCCGGCCCTCTTTCCCCAGTACGAGCCGCTCATCCCTCAGCCCCGTCACCTGACCTTTCCGCTCTCTTTCCAGCGGCCGCTTCGCCCGCACTTCGTCCTGGACATCACCGATGTCTACGGAATCAAACAGCAGGCGCTGCAGGCCCATGGGTCTCAGTACGGGCCTATCCTCTTTGCGGTGGAAATCGTCGCCCGCTACTACGGGATGATGATCCCAGCAGCCTACGGTGAGGGCTTCCTGACCAAAGGCCCGCATCCCCTGACCGACGCGCTGGGGATTATCTGATTGACCGCCGACGACGGACGACTGACCACTGACCGCTGAGAACCGCTCGTAGTAAGGCACGAAACGAAGGGGAGTGCTGTTCGCTTGTAGTAAGGCACGAAACGAAGGGGAGTGCCGTTTTGGCCCACCGGGACGCCACTCCGCTTCGCTCCGTGGCTGACTACGAACCCATGGTTCGCTCAAATTTAGGCCAGTTTTGAACGCTTGGTGTGAATTGTTATACGCTTGCGAAGTAGGACAGGGAGCAGTAAAATATGGAAAAATCTGCTGCCAGGAGGCTGAAAATGGTAGACATTGAGACCTTCCTGATCACTTTGTTCGTACTGGTGGATGATTTCTGCAAGGCTCATCCTCTCCCATCCCGTCCCGGCCCGAAGTGGAAGCTCCATCCCAGTGAGGCGATCACTCTTCTCCTCTTCTCGCAATGGGCCCGCTTCCGGAGCGAGCGGGATTTCTACCGCTTCGCCCAGCAGCATCTCCGCTCTCTTTTCCCCAACCTTCCCTCCCGGCCTCAACTGAATCGCCAGTGGCGCACCCTGCATGCTCAGGTGTGCGCCTTCTTCATCTACCTGGCCGACCTCCTGGAAAAGGCCGATGACCTCTACCAGATATTGGACCTGGCGCCGGTGGTCACCCGAGATGCCAAGCGGCGGGGAGAGGGATGGCTGGCCGGACAAGCGGACATCGGGAAAAGCACTCGTCTGGGATGGTATGAAGGGCTCAAGATGCTGCTGGCCACTTACCCCTCCGGCGTGATCACCGGCTTCGCCCTGGCCCCAGCCAGTACCAAGGAGCAACCGTTCGCCGAGACCTTCTTCGCCCTGCGGGCTTTTCCTCATCCCCGCTGCCCGTCGGTGGGCCACCTTTACCGGGGCCGGTACTACGTGATGGATAACGGCTTTGAGGGCCAGGAGAACCGACAACGATGGGCGGAACAATATGGTGTATGGACAGTCTACCCTCCCAAGCGGACAGCTCAGAACCCCTGGCCCAAGGCGTTGCGCCGGTGGTTGGCCGGTCTCCGTCAGATGATTGAAACGGTTGTGGACAAGCTGTGGAATACCTTCCGGTTGGACCGGGAGCGGCCGCACACGCTGATGGGCGTTTTCACCCG
>CALDFY010000161.1 GCA_937942115.1 uncultured Anaerolineae bacterium
CGACCTTGTTGCGAACGAAGTGAAGGGACCCGGCCGAAGGCCCAAAGAGGCTGGCTTCAGTCAGCGCCCGAGGCGGCGACCCAACTGGCGCAGCCCCTTAAGTTAACGCATATGCCCCTTCCCTCCCTCCCCCAAGCGCCGCGATGGGGGAGGGGGGATAAAGGGGGGTGGGGGCAAAGGTTAGCACCATTGGGCTTTTAGCCCTTGGCGTAGATGGTTACAAAGGGACAACAACTCTTCGCCTGGTTTGGGGATTGTAGTAAATCCGGTGGCTTCCTTTGACCCTATCCAGAAAGAACCCCTTTTGCTCCAGGAGATGGGCAATCTCACGAGGAGTCAGGGAGGGGAGTTTAGGCATAGGCCCCTACCGTCAAAGTGTATTCAAACGTGTGTTCCTCGGTAGGAATCTCTTCCCCGTGGGCGACCAGGCTCTCCAGGTATAACTCTATGGCCTCCTTCGCCATTTCTATGGCTTCCTCCACCGTCTCCCCATACGTCACACACCCGGAGAGGGGAGGGAACCGTTACCGTGTAGCCCCCTTCCGGCTCTTTCCGCAAAAGAAGCCGATAACTGCGCAGGGGTATCTTCTCCTCCTACTACTCCGTCTCCAACCCTACCAGGCGGGCCCAGGGGCCGTGGATACCGTCTTCGGTGACGCCATAGTAGATGCGCATCCGACCGTCCTCCCGCTGGGCCAGGTCGTAGCGCACCTGGCCGCCCCGCTCCCGCCTGCGAATGAGGGCGATGTCTCCCTCCCAGCGGAGTTGGTCCGGGTCTACGGGGTGGTCTTCCGCCTGGGTGATGGCGTAGTGCCAGAGCCGCCGGGCCGACCGGCGGGTGACGTTGGTGACCACGTTGCCGTTGCGCAGGTCGCGCATGGTGTGGTAGCGGACGCCCTGCCGCTCCTCGGTCGCGATGATCTCCACGCCGGTGCGGGGCGGTTCTATCCCCGCGCGGGGCATTTCCACCCGCTCGGGTTGGGGCTTCTCCTCCGGCTCTCCCACTGCCGCCAGCGCCCGCCGGACCAGACTGACAATCTCATCCCGCACGGCCAGCCCGGTCTCCGACTCGCTGCGGATGTAGATTTTGTTGTCGTCTATGGCATACGGGGGGTCATTCCCCCGGGGCACCAGCAGCCGCACCACCTTCTTACCCTGGGTCTCCTGGACGTCGGCGGTGACCTCCAGCGGCGGGGTGATGCGGCGGGCCACTTCGGCCCGGATGGCCTCTATGGCCTGGCGCGGGTTGCCCACGCCCACCGGCGGCTGTTTGGGATCGGCGCTGACGCCGATATACAGGGTGCCCCCGTTGGTGTTGGCGAACGCGCAGACATCGTAGAGGATGGCATCCAGATACCCGCCGCGCTGGCTATATCGTTCGTGGAAGTCCTGAACGATGGTCGGGCCCTCCTCCCGCGCGGCCTGGATGTAGTCAAAGGGCGCCTTCGCTGCCGGACGGAAGGGGCGGGTGAGGGCGAAATCGTTTCCCAGAAAGACCTCCCGCAGGGCCTGGAAACTGACCTGAGGGAGGAGGACCTCCGTGACCCGGTCGCCGACGCCCAGGTTGCGAGAGTCGTTGGGGTCCCGGACCAGCCGATGGGCATCGGAGCCCTGAATGCACCGCATACGGCGCGGGTATTCCGGCTTGGAGCCGTCAAAAAAGCGGGCCGTCGTCCGGGGGCCTTTCTTATCCAGGTCGGTC
Source organism: uncultured Anaerolineae bacterium (assembly GCA_937942115.1). Lineage (GTDB taxonomy): Bacteria > Chloroflexota > Anaerolineae > B4-G1 > DUEL01 > SpSt-77. The sequence goes on from CALDFY010000161.1 coordinate 1,703, forward strand.
ACCTCCAGCGCGTGGAGGTGGGGGTCCTGGGTGTAGGCGATGCGGGTCTGTCCCCCGAAGTCAAAGCCGCGCATGGCGACCCCGTTGGCCGAGTTGGCATGGGCGGCGATGACGATGCCTCCGGCCTCGGCGATGGCCCGGTACGCGGTCAGGACGTCCGTCGTCGCGCCGACTTCCGCGCTTCCCTGGTCCAGTTTCTCCAGCGGGATGTTCAGGCGGCGCAGGAGGAACTCCAGTTCCCGCAGGTCCGTCTCCGGGCTGAAGATGCCCAGGATATGGAAACCGAAGGTGGCGGTGAATTCAAAGCCGGGCAGGACCAGGATTTTAGCCAGCAGGCGGCGGTATTCGCCCAGTTGCTCTTTCTCTTCTTTCCGCAGGCGGCCCAGCCGCTCCAGCAACTCCAGGTGGTGGATTTCCTCCTGCATCCGCCGGTATCCGGCCACGGTGTTGTGGTCGGTGAAGGCGATGATGTCCAGCCCCTTGCTCTCCGCCTGCCGGAGGATGTCCAGAAAGGAGACGCCCGGCTCCTGATAATCGGCGGAGGCGGGGGTGTGGAGGTGCAGGTCTATCCGTCGCCACTGGGCCTGGCTTTTGGGTTTTCGTTTTCGGGCCATAAAACCGCCTGAACCTACTTGGTCGTCCCCAGCAAGGTGCCGATCGTCCTGACCATCTCGTCCGGGATAAACGGTTTCAGCAGAAAGCAGTTGGCCCCCGCCTCCAGGCACTGTCTCTGATAGTCCATCCCGGAGGTCATCACGACCGGGATGTTCGTCAGTTCCGGCTCCTGGCGCATCCGGCGAACCACATCCAGGGTTTCTTTCCCCTGGACGCGCACATCCATCAGGACGGCGTCCGGCCGGGCCTGCTGGATGACGGGCAGGATGTCCTGATAGCGCCGAGCGATGACGACCTCAAAGCCTTCCAGTTCAAACAGGGTGCGCATCAGGCGGCTCATGTGGGGATCATCGTCTACGATGACGATTTTCCTCATTCCGATTCCTCCTCAGGCGGGTCGGACGGTTCGGATGTCTCCGTCTCGGGGGCCGGGTGACGGTCGGGTTCCAGAGCCGCCTCAAAGACTTCGTCCACCCGGCTGACCAGGACGAACCGGAGGGCTTTGCGGACTTCGTCGGGGACATCCTCCAGGTCCTGCTCGTTCTGTTTGGGCAGGATGACGGTTTTGAGGCCGGCGCGGTGGGCGGCCAGCACCTTCTCTTTGATCCCACCAACGGGGAGGACCTGCCCCCGGAGGGTGATTTCGCCCGTCATGCCCACGTCGGAGCGGACTTTGCGGCCGGTGAGCAGGGAGACGAGCGCGGTAGCGATGGTGACGCCGGCCGAGGGGCCGTCTTTGGGGATGGCGCCCGCCGGGACGTGGAGATGGATGTCCATCTCGTCAAAGAAGTGCTCCGGGATGCCCAGGTTTTTGGCATTGGCGCGCACATAACTGAGCGCGGCGTGGGCCGACTCTTTCATCACTTCGCCCAACTGGCCGGTAATCTGGAAGCCCTTTTTGCCGGGCATACGGGTGGCCTCAAAGAACATCACGTCGCCGCCGGTGGGGGTCCAGCCCAGGCCGGTCGCCACGCCGGGGATTTCGGTGCGCAGTTTGGTTTCGGGGAAGAAGCGGGGCCGGCCCAGATACTTGGGGATGCTGCGCGCGGTGACCCGCACGGGCGTCCGCCCGTTCCCCTCGGCGATAGCGGTGGCGACCTTCCGGCAGACGCGGCCGATCTGGCGCTCCAGGTTGCGGACCCCGGCCTCGCGGGTGTATTCCCGGATGATGCGCAGGATGGCCCCGTCGGTGAAGGTGATCTCCTCCGGTTTCAGGCCGTTCTCCCGCCGCTGGCGAGGGATGAGGTACCCCTGCGCGATGCGGACTTTCTCCATCTCGGTGTAGCCGGAGAGTTCCAGAATCTCCATCCGGTCCCGCAGCGGCGCCGGGATGGGGTCCAGCAGGTTGGCCGTAGCGATGAACATCACTTTGGAGAGGTCAAAGGGCACGTCCAGATAGTGGTCCCGGAATTCCCGGTTCTGTTCCGGGTCCAGCACCTCCAGCAGGGCCGCCGCCGGGTCGCCCCGGAAGTCCATCCCGATTTTGTCCACCTCGTCCAGCATGAAGACGGGGTTCTTGGTGCCGACGCGCCGCAGGGCCTGGATGATGCGGCCGGGGAGCGCGCCGATGTAGGTGCGGCGGTGGCCGCGAATCTCGGCCTCGTCCCGCATGCCGCCCAGGGACTGGCGGACGAATTTGCGCCCCAGTGCGCGGGCGATGGATTGCCCCAGGCTGGTCTTGCCCGTCCCCGGCGGCCCGACGAAGCAGAGGATGACGCCTTCCCGCTCCTTGCGAATCTGGTCCGTGGGCGCTTCCTCCTCCACGCCCGCTTTCCGGCGCTCCTCCTTAAGTTTGCGGACGGCCAGGTATTCCAGGATGCGCTCTTTAATCTCCTCCAGGTCGTAGTGGTCTTCGTCCAGCACCCGGCGGGCGTGGGCGATGTCCAGGTTGTCCTCCGTCTCCACGTTCCAGGGGAGGCTGGTAAGCCAGTCCAGGTAGGTGCGGATGACGCCGTATTCGGCGGCGGCGGTGGGGAGTTTGCTGAGCCGCTCCAGTTCCCGCCGGGCCTCCTTCTCCGCCTCTTCGGGCATGCCGGCCTCTTCTATCTTGCGGCGGAACTCCTCCACCTCCATCTGCTGTTCGCTGGCCTCACCCAGTTCCCGCTGGATGGCCTTCAGTTGCTCCCGCAGGAAGTACTCCCGCTGAGCCTTCTCCACTTCGGACTGGGCTTCGCTCTGAATCTTGCGCCCCAGTTCCACCACTTCCAGTTCTTTCGTCAGCAGGGCCAGCAGGAAGTGGAGTTTCTCGCGGGTGGAATCCAGTTCCAGCAGCCGCTGGGCGTCCTCCAGGTTCATACGGATGTGGGTGGCGATGACGTAGGCCAGTTGCAGGGGATTTTCCGCGTTGATGGCCATCATCATCAATTCTTCCGGCACGGCGGGCAGGAGTTCCGCCAGGCGACGGAAGGTATCCACAATCGTCCGCTGGAGGGCCTCAATCTCTATGCCTTCCTCAATCTGTTCGGGAATCTCCCGCACCCGGGCGATGAGGTACGGTTCGGTAGCGATGAATTCCTCTATCCGCACGCGCCGCAGGCCCTGCATGATAAGGGTGATGGTCTCGTCGGGGGCCTTGAAGAGGCGGTGGACGATGGCGACGGTGCCGACCCGGTAGACGTCGTTGGGGCCGGGTTCGGGCAGTTCGGGGTCTTTGGCCGCGACCAGGCCGATGACCCGCTTGCTGACCACCGCGTCGTCCACCAGGCGGATGGAGCGGGGCTGGCCCACGCGGATGGGAACGGCCGTCATCGGATAGACGACCAGGCCGCGCAGCGGGAGGATAGCGACTTCCTCGGGGATGGACGGCGCGTCCGGCCGGCCGGGGCCGCCCGATTCCTCCCGGCCCGGCCGGGGAATGGCAGGGATATTGAACGAACGAAAGATGTCTTCCAGAGGTCCCATTGTTATCCTGACTCCTCACGACTTCCCGGTATGACCGCACGGACCCGGCATGTGGGGGGCCGGGGGACAAATACCCGAAGGAAACCGTTCTCGTAGGTGGCCTCCGCACAGTCCGGATCCACAATCCAGGGCAGATATACCTCAACGTGGAACTCGCCGTAGCCGATTTCCATCTGATAGTAGGTCTGTTTGGGCTCCGGGTCCTGGCGCACCCCCTCAATGACCAGGCGGCGTTCGTCCAGGGTGATGGAGAAATCCTCCGCGCGCATCCCGGCGATTTCCAGCCGGACCACGACGCCGTTCTCGTTCTCGTAGACGTCGGTGGGGGGTTGCCAGGGGCGCGCCGGGCGCGGGACCGTCCACCCGACGGCCCGCCAGACCTCCGTTCGGGTCTGCAGCCAGTCTGGAGCACCGGTTCTACTCTTTACGACCATTTCTGACGACTCCGACAGGGTGGGCAGATGGCAGAGTGCAGAGTGCAGAGTGCAGATTGCAGATTGCAGATTGCAGAGTGCAGATTGCAGATTGCAGATTGCAGATTGCAGATTGCAAATTGCAGATGGCAGATTCAAGGTTGCAGATTGCAATCGTACCCGATTTGTGTTGGTTTTGCGAAAGAAAAGTGTTAGATTTGCGATAGAAAGTGCCGCTGGGCGGGGATTATTTTACCACATTGGGGGGAAATTTCAAAATGCTTCCGGACTTGTCGCCCCTTTCCGCCACAATCGGCCCAGTTTTCGGTATTTGACGGCCTCGTAGTAGGCCATCAGCAGGCTCAGCCACAGGCCGTGTCCGCCGTCCCGGAAGCCCTTCAGGGTGACGAAGCGCCACCAGAAGTGACGGACGGCCTGAGCATACGGCGTGTAGAAATGGGGGCGGACACCTTCTGCGAAGAGGACGGCCGCGTCATAGTCGGTGTACCGTCTCTGGCGGGCGACGAAATCGGCCAGGTTGTCGTAGTTGTAGTGGATGAGAGGGTTCTGCAGGTAGCCTGCCGGTCCATCCAGAACGGCAATCTCGTGGACGGCGCGCTCCCAGCGGGCATAGCCGCGCCGGATCAGGCGCATCTGGTAGTCGGGGTACCAGCCGGCCCCCCGGGTCAGCCGTCCGAAGATGTAGTTGTGACGGGGCACCCACCAGCCCACCTCCGGCCCCTCCCCCGAGACCACTGCCCGGACCTCCGCCGCCAGTTCCCGAGTCACCCGCTCGTCGGCGTCCACAAAGAAAATCCAATCGGCCTCCACCCACTCCAGGGCGACGTTCCGCTGGCGGGCATAGTTCTCAAAGGGGTGCTGGAAGACCTCCGCGCCCGTTTCCCGTGCCAGAGCGACCGTCCGGTCGGTGCTGAAGGAATCCAGGACCACGCGCCGGTCTGCCCAGGCCAGGGTGGAGAGGCAGTCCGCGATGTTGTGCTCCTCGTTATAGGTCAACACGACGGCGGCCAGTGTCATTTCACGTTTCACGTTTCACGTTTCACGGATTCCGCGTTGCGGATTCCGTCTGCGGCCCGCAGCACCTCATCCAGCATCTGCGGGGTCAGACGGCCGGTCTGGGTGTTTTGGCGGCTGGGGTGGTAGGAGATCAGGAGGGTCGGGAGGGGCGGCGGGAAGGAGACCGCCGCGCCGTGGCGAAACGGGATGGGGGGAATGTCCACCCCCTGCCGCCGGAGCAGGGCGCGGTACCCCTCCAGGGCAATCTGCCCCAGGGCCAGCACGACCCGGACGCCCGACAGCAGGGCCATTTCCCGGGCCAGGAAAGGGAGGCAGTTCTCTATCTCCTGGCGGGAGGGGCGGTTCTGAGGTGGCGCGCAGCGGACGACCGCCGTCTCAAAGACGCCGCGCAGTTCCAGGCCGTCGTCCCGGTGCTCGGACGTAGGCTGGCTGGCCATGCCGGCCCGGTAGAGGGCAGCGGTCAGGGTGGCGCCGGAGCCGTCGCCAGTGAACATACGGCCGGTACGGTTGGCGCCGTGGGCCGCCGGGGCCAGTCCGATGATGAGCAGCCAGGCGTTCCGGTCGCCGAACCCCGGCAGCGGGCGCCCCCAGTACTCCCAGTCCCGGTACGCTCGCTTCCGGGTGCGGGCGATCTCTTCCCGGTAGGCTACCAGCCGGGGGCAGGCCCGGCAGTGCACAATCTCCTGCTGAAGGATGTCCCAGCCGTCCATATTCCGCTACCACACCTGCAAGACCTGCCGGATGGCCTCCTGCCATGCGGGGGTGGCGCCCCGCATCCGCCGCCGCATCCCGGCCCGGACCAGCATCCGGGCCAGGCGACGGGTTGCGGGTCGGTGATGGCGGGTGTAGAGCCGCGCCCGGCTGGTCCACAGGTTAATGAAAGAAGGAATGGGCACCTGGCCGGTAGAGCGACCGGCGTGATGGACCACCCGCGCCGCCGGGACGCAGAGGGCCCGCCAGCCGGCCCGTCGCATCCGCCAGCACCAGTCTATCTCCTCGCAGTAGATGCGGTATTCTTCATCCAGCAATCCCACCTGCTCCACCGCTTCTGTGCGGACCATCATCGCCGCTCCCAGCGGATGGTCCACGAAGAAGGGGGCTTTCCCCTCGTAGAGGCGGCGCGGGTAGCGGCCGTTCAGCCGGGTCTCGTAGAGGCGCGCGGGCATCGGGAAGAGGTCAAAGGCCAGTTGGACCAGTCCCGGGAAGCGGAAGGCGGAATGCTGGAGGGAGCCGTCGGGGTAGAGGAGTCCGGCGCCGGCCACCCCGACGCGGGGATGGGCCTCCATTGCGGCGATGAGGGCGGCCGTCGCGCCGGGGAGGATTTCGGTATCGGGGTTCAGCAGCCAGAAGTAGCGGGGTGGGGCTGTCTCCAGCGCGGCGCGCAGGGCCTGGTTGTTGGCGGCGGCGAAGCCGGGGTTATCCCGCCGGGCGATCAGGCGGACGGCAGGGAAGTCCCGCGCGACGGCCTCCGGCGTGCCGTCGGTAGAGCCGTTATCCACCACCCAGATGTCGGCGGAGAGGTCGGCCCGCGCCAGGTCGGCCTGGAGGGAGCGCAGGCAGGCCATCAGCAGGTCGCGCACGTTCCAACTGACGATGATGACGGTGAGCAGGGGGTCGGGCATAGATTCTTGTCACGGCACTCCGCTTCGCTTCGTGCCTTACTACGAACGGCGCACGTTCCAACTGACGATGATGACGGTGAGCAGGGGATTCGGAGCGGCGTCAGGTGTGAGCACAGGTTAGCCAATCAAAGAGAATTTTCGTATTGGAGTATCCTTGCAAGCGCTTCAATCAAGGAGGTAAATCGGTTGCGACGGTGTCCCAAAGCACATCCAGGTCCACAGCGTCGTAGCCATAAATGAGACGATTGCGCATTCCTATGATGTCTCGCTATGGAATCTCAACATATTTGCTCTTTCCGTCCTCCGATACTCTCCTCGCGGCTTCCCCGATGATTTCCAATATACGGTTTAATGCTAACTGGAGCATGTCATCTGTGTCCAGGTCCTCGCGGCGTCGCTCGGCGACCATCGCTCGCGCTTTCTGCGCGTAATCCAGCATCTGGCGCGTGCTGATCAGGTCATGATGCTTGCTCATGGAACACTTCTGCCTCCTGGAGTACCTCTTCGCGGAAATAGCGGCTCAGAAAACCGGGCGTGTTGAGATCAACTTTGCGCTGCAGCAGTTCGCTTAACTCACGTTCTATGCCGGCCAGGCGAATGAGCCCCACATGAACTCCCGGCTCAAATTCTACGAGTACATCCACATCGCTTAACGGGCCAAAATCTTCTCGCGTCACAGAACCGAAGAGCGCCAGCCGCCGAATGCGATGCCTGCGGCAAAAATCGGCAATCGCCGCCAGATCCAGCTGAACCCTCATCGCTGCACCTCCAGCCCCACAAACATATACTCGCGGTAGATGCCAGAGTCCAGGTCGGCGCAGTCAAACTCAAACCGTTCGCGTAAGAGGGCCTGAAATTTCGCTCGTGCCAATATCGTCATTTTCCAACCCTCCGCACAGGGGAGTGAATCGGGCGGTCAGCGGCCCGCATCCGGCAACCGTCCACCTCCAAAGCCCGAACTTTGCCTGAAGATAAATATACCCCAAAACCTCATTCCGTCAAGGTTCGGTAAGAACATCTTCTTCCCCCGGAGTGCGCCGCGTCACCATGCCCTCAGCACGAGGGGCAAAGGGATGGTGATAACGGTGGACCAGCCGGCATCGCAATCACTGCGCACCGAGGGACAGTTGCCGTTGTTGTTTGGACCGGTGTTATACCAGTTCGCCCCGACCGTCTCCGTCCATACCCCTGACCAATTCTCGTTCCAA
>CALDFY010000162.1 GCA_937942115.1 uncultured Anaerolineae bacterium
GGCGGCTTCGCCGCCCGCCGCAAACCCTATCTCTTCTGGCCTGCGCGCGACCTTTGGGGGACTGACGGGGCTATATCGCGGCCCGGGGGCGCAGAAGGGAGCGGATTTCCTGGAGCAAGTGGGAGGAGTCAATCTCTTTCAGCAGGTAGCGGGAGGCCCCGGCCTGCAGCGCCTGCCGCCGCTCCTCCGGGTCGGGGTAGGAGGTGAGGACGACGGCCTGGATGCCCGGACATTCGGCTTTCAGCCGGCGCAGGGCGGCCATCCCCTGCCCGTCGAAGCGTTTGGTCTCCAGGATGACCACATCGGGGGCCCGCTCCACGGCCAGAAGGACTCCCTCCTGCCAGCAGCCGGTGCAGCCGACAATTTCCACCCCTGCAACGGAGCGCAGACGGGCCTCCAGCGCCTGGCGAACCGCATCATGGTCGTCAATGATCAGCACCCGAATCCGGCCCACCGTTTCCCCTCCTTCGGGTTTCCAGTATAGCGAGAGGAAACCGGAGGGGTTAGTGTTATCTGTCCCCCAATCGGGATGACGTTGTGCAGACCACCGACCATTGACGACCGACCCCGGACAACGGGCCACGGACGACCGTTGTCTGTGGTCTATGGTCTGTCGTCTGTCGTCCGTGGTCTACCGTCTGGACCGCAGCATGTCCCCGTACATCTGGATGGCCCGTTCTATCTCCTGATAGGCCCGCTCCAGTCCCTCCCAGCCCAGCGCTTTGACCTCCGCCTGTTCCAGGTCTTTGTAGACGCTGAAGAAATGGCTCACCTCCTCCAGAAAATGGGGCGGAACGTCCTCCAGGGAGCGATAGTCGTTGAACAACGGGTCGGTGTGGGGGACGGCCAGGATTTTATCGTCTATCCGGCCCCGGTCCAGCAGGTGGAAGATGCCCAGTGGTCGGGCCTCAATGACGCAGCCGGAGAAGGTCGGCTCGTTGGTCATCACCAGCACGTCCAGCGGGTCGCCGTCCTCGTGGAGCGTGCGGGGGATGAAGCCGTAGTCGCCCGGGTAGTGGAGGGAGGAGTAGAGAACCCGGTCCAGTTTGATGAAGCCGCCCTGTTCGTCGTACTCGTATTTATTTCGGGAACGCTTGGGGATTTCCACCACCACATAGATGACCCGGGGAGCGTCCGGCCCCGGGGGCAGTTCTCGCCACAGGTTCGTCATTGGCATTGTTTGACCTCCTCTCTGTAAGATTGCAGGACTTGCAGAATCTCCGATCCCCATGTCTCGCAGGCCCAGGGGCCCATGCCGTCCACTTCGGCCAGTTCGTCCAGGGTCTGCGGGTTGCGCGCGGCCAGGCTGCGCAGGACGGCGTTGGGCAGGATGACGTCCGGGTCCACGCCGCGCGCTGCAGCAACCTGACGGCGCCACTCCCGCAGGGCCTGGTATCGCCCCCGCGCGTCCTCCGAATAGGCCGGGCAGGGCATCTCAGGAACCGGCCCGTTCTCTCCCCGCGCGACGGCTTCCAGGATGGCCGGCCCGTATCGGCGGACCCAGTAGCGGGGGAACCGTCCCAGCGCGGCCAGTTCGGCCAGGGTCCGGGGGCGGGCCCGCGCCAGCCGGACCAGGACCTCGTCGCTCATCACCCGAACAGGGGGGCGGTCCTGGGAGGAAGCCAGTTCATCCCGCCAGAGGTAGAGTTGCCAGAGAACGGCCCGCTCCCGGTCGTTCAGCGAATGGACGGCCCGCACCCGCCAGAACGCGTCCGGGCCGTAGTGGGGGCCGGCCGGTGGGATTTCGGCCAGTCGGGCGAAGGACTCGGCGGCCTGCCGGACCCGGCCCGTCCGTTCCAACTCCCGCATCTGTCGGTCCCGCAGGGGGAGCAGATAGCGGGTATCCCAGGCCGCGTACCGCAGCGCGTCCGGGCTCAGGGGCCGCTGGCCCCAGTTGTACCGCTGGTAGCGCTTGTCGGTATGGACGCCGAAGTGCTCCCGGAGCAGGTCGGCCAGCCCCGCGCGCGGCCAGCCCAGGATGCGGGCCGCCCGCATCGTGTCAAACAGGTTGGCGAACCGAAAGCCGAAGTCCCGCTTCAGGCCGGCGATGTCCTGCTCGGCGGCGTGAAAGACCTTCTGGATGCCCGGGTCGGCGAAGACCTGGCCCAGCGGGGAGAGGTCCAGGCCGGCCAGCGGGTCCACGATGTAGTCGGCACCAGGGATGGAAATCTGGATCAGGCAGACCCGTTCGTGGTACACGTAGAGGGAGTTGGACTCGGTGTCCACTGCGATGGCCGGCTGGGCCCGCAGGGCGTGGATCAGGGCCTGCAGGTCGCTTTCGCTGGCGACGAGGGTCCAGGTGGCTTCGGTCATTCCATCATTCCGTCATTGGCTCATTTCTACAGTCCCATAATCGCCCGGGCGATGAGGAAGTAGATGACCAGCCCGGTGGCGTCCACCAGGGTGCTCATGGCCGGGCCGGAGATGACGGCCGGGTCAATCCGCAGGCGGTGGGCAATCAGGGGCAGGCTGGCGCCGATGATGGCGGCTCAGACGACAATGGCGTTCAGGCTGACGGCGACGGTGATCGCCAGTGGAGAAGGGGAATGCCATGTCAGGGCGCGCAGGAAGCCAATGGCTCCCATTGCCATCCCCAGGAGGAAGGCCGTGCGGATTTCCCGCCAGACGACGGTGAGCAGGTGGCGGAAGGTCAATTCGCCCAGGGCCAGGGCGCGGATGACGGCGCTGGCGACCTGGCTTCCGGCGTTTCCGCCCGTACCGATGAGCAGAGGGACGAAAAAGGTGAGCGCAATCGCTTCGGCCAGTTCGTGTTCAAAGAGGCGCAGGACGCTGCCGGTGAAGGTCTCCGTCACAAAGAGCAGGAGAAGCCAGCCGATGCGCTTGCGGAACATCTTGGGGATGGGGGTATCCAGGTACGGCTCGTCCAGGGGCTCCGACGCGCTCAGGCGGTAGATGTCCTCGGTGGCTTCGTCTTCCAGGACGCCGACCAGGTCGTCGTGGGTGATGAGGCCCAGGAGGTGGTTCTCGTCATCCACTACGGGCAGTGCCAGCAGGTCGTAGCGGGACATCAGGCGGGCCGCCTCTTCCTGGTCAGCGCCGGCGTGGATGTGGATGACTTCGGGGTCCATAATCTCCCGGATGCGGGTAGCGGGCGGGGCCACGATCAGTTGCCGCAGGGAGACGACGCCGACCAGACGGTTCTCGTCGTCCACGACGAAGAGGTAGTAGACCGTTTCGGAGTCGGGGGCCAGGGCGCGCAGGTGGGCGATGGCCTCCTCGGCGGTCATTTCCTGGCGGAGGGTGACCAGAGGGGTGGTCATCAAGCCGCCGGCGGTCTCGTCGGGGTGGGCCAGGAGGGGCTCCACCTCGTCGGCCTCCTCCATTGCGGAGAGGGCCTGGATGGCCTGGGCGGGGGGGATGTCGCCCAGGAGGTCGGCGGCCTCGTCCGGCTCCATTTCGTCCAGGATTTGGGCCAGGGTCTCCGTATCCAGGCGCGCGGCCAGTTCGGCGGCCTCGCTATCCTCCAGTTCCTCCAGAATTTCCGCCGAGTCCTCCACGTCCAGGTGCGGGAGAAGGGCGTCCTGCTCTTCCGGTGGCAGTTCGCCGAAGAGGTCGGCCCGGTCAGGCGGGCGCAGGGATTCTATCAGGGCAACGGCCCGGTCCCACTCTCCGGCGGCGAGGGCCGCCCGTACCTGGCTCAGCAGGAGGTCTATATCCACTGGCTGGCTCATCACCCACTCCTGTGGTCGGATGACCTGTATATTATCCTACGGTTTTAGAAATCGGCAAATGCGCTGATTTGCGCCGATGGGGAATCGGCCTGCCTGGGGGCAACCACAATTGTGCCCATTTGACAAACTGCGGTTTCCGCGCTATCATCGCGGGCTGACATCCCCGGATGTGGGAACAGACGGGCTGACATAGATGAGCCTATTGCCTCAGGAGGTCCTCATGGCCGGTTACGAACCGAAAATCATCGGCTTCCTCTGCAACTGGTGCAGTTACGCCGGGGCAGACCTGGCCGGCACTACCCGGTTGAAATATCCCCCTAACCTGAAGATCATTCGCGTCCCCTGCTCCGGACGAGTTGCCCCCGAACTGGTCATCCGCGCCTTCAAAGAGGGGGCGGACGGGGTGATGGTCCTGGGCTGCCATATCGGCGACTGCCATTACTCCACCGGCAACCACCGGACCGCCCGCCGGATGCCGGTCCTCCGGGCCCTTCTGGAATTCACCGGCATTGAGCCGGAGCGATTTCTGGTGAAGTGGGTCTCTTCCTCCGAGGGCGAACTCTTCGCCCAGACGGTTCGGGAGTTCACCGAGCGGGTCCGCGCACTCCCCCCACTGCGGGAGCGGATGAAATCGTAGACTTCATCGGGAATCTTGGTAGGAAGAGCAAGCCCGTACCCCATTTGAAAATCTGCGTTTATCTGCGTCCTCCTTCTAACCTCCGGAGGTCGCTATGAAACTCTACCGACTGGAAACCGTCTCTTATACCGATTCCCAACTCCTCTACCATGCCCTCCCCCGTATCGGACGAGAAGGGCTGATTCTTCTCTCTCCGGCTTCCCCCTACGTCTCCATTGGCTACTTCCAGGACGTGGAGCAGGAGGTGGACCTGGAGTACTGTCGGGAGCACGGCATCCCGGTCTTCCGGCGGGAGGTGGGCGGAGGCGCCGTCTATCTGGACGGTGAACAACTCTTTTACCAGTTGGTCCTCCACAGGGAGAACCCGCTGGTCCCGAAGGACAAGGCGGCGTTCTACCGGAAGTTCCTCCAGGCCCCCATCGCGGCCTACCGGGCCCTGGGCATCCCTGCCGAATACAAGCCGGTCAACGACATCATCGCCAACGGTCGCAAGATTTCGGGCAACGGCGTGGCCGAGATCGGCGACTTCATCGTTTTCGTCGGCAACCTGATTGTGGATTTTGACTACGAGACGATGGTCCGGGTGCTGCGGGTGCCTGACGAGAAGTTCCGGGACAAAGTCTATAAGACCCTGCAGGACAATCTTTCCACCATTCGGCGGGAACTGGGCACGGCACCGCCGCGCGGCGAACTCTGGGACCTGCTGGCGGAGAAGTTTGCAGAGATTCTGGGCCCGCTGGAGGTGGAGACGACGGTGGACGCCGAATGGCGGTCCGAGGCCGACCGGCTGGCCCAGCGGATGTTGACGGATGAGTGGCTCTTCCGCCGGGGCCGGCCGCAGATCGGCCGCGAGGTCACCATTCGCTCCGGCGTGCAGGTCTGGCAGAAGGCCTACAAGGCCCCTGGAGGCCTCATCCGGGCAGTCGCGGAGGTCCACGAGGGCGTCATCGCCGACATTTCTCTCTCCGGCGACTTCTTCTTTTATCCCGCCGACCGGCTGGCCGACCTGGAGCGGGCACTGGTGGGTGTTCGGGTGGAGGAGGTGGAGAACGTCATCGCCCGCTTCTACGCCGAGCACGGCGTGGAGAGCCCGGGCGTGACCCCGGCCGACTTCGCCACCGTCCTGCGCGGGTAATGGGCCGACGAAGCATCCCGGGTCTGCCCTGATCGGAGCGTGGCGGTTGTGGGCAAGATCAAACCGCCACGCTCCATTGTTTTAACTGGCCGGAAATGTGACGAATATCCCACAAATTCGGGGAAAAACTACGTTGACACGTCACGGCGGCCGTGTTACAGTCACCTTTGCCTGCGAGGTGTCTGTATGGTATGCCGGTGTTTCGTTTCCCGATGATCCTGTAGCCGGAACATCTCAACTCAACCCCTCCACAGGAGGAAACCGATGAGTAACGAATTGCAGATTGATGCCTTCCCACCGGCGAAAATGGCCAGCCGTATGGAAGAGGTGGGGGTCACGAAAGCCGGCCTGGACTTCTGGACGATGTTCGCCCTGGCCATCCTGGCCGGGGCATTTATCGGAACCGGCGGTATCTTCCTGACTACGGTGACGACCGGCCTGAGCGCGGCCGGTGTGCCGTATGGACTGGTCCGGCTGGTCGGCGGCCTGGTTTTCTGCCTCGGCCTGATCGCGGTGGTGGTGGCCGGGGCGGAACTGTTCACCGGCAACAATCTCATTGTCATGGCCTACGCCAGCCGCCGGGTCACCACCCCCCAACTCCTGCGCAACTGGGGTATCGTCTACGCCGGCAACTTCGTCGGCTCCATTCTCACTGCACTGGTGATGTTTCTCACCGGGCAGTATACCTTCGCGTCCGGCGCAGTGGGGTTGAACGCGCTCAGTATCGCCAATGCAAAGTGCAGCCTGGGATTCCTTCAGGCCATCGCGCTGGGCATTATGTGTAACGCGCTGGTCTGTCTGGCCGTGTGGCTCTGTGCCTCGGCCCGGTCCACAACGGATAAGATCCTCTCCATCGTTTTCCCCATCACCGCTTTTGTCGCTGCCGGGTTTGAGCACAGCATCGCCAATATGTACCTGATTCCCATCGGCCTGTTCATTAAATCCTGGGCGCCGGCGGCCTTCTGGGAAGCGATCGGCAAGATGCCGACCGACTTCGCCCATCTTACCTGGGGGGCCTTCTTCCTGAGAAATCTGCTGCCGGTGACCGTTGGAAACATCATCGGCGGTGCCGGTTTTGTCGGCCTGGCCTACTGGTTTATCTACCTGCGCCCGAAGAAGAAGGTGGAGGTCAAGCCCGGCGTGGCGCCGAGAATCCTGGTGGTGGACGACGACCCGGACTTTGTGGACCTTTCCCGGCGGATTCTCTCCAAAGCGGGGTATCAGGTCCTCGCGGCCGGCAACGGTCAGCAGGCGCTGCAGATGATGCGGTCGGAGAAGCCGGACCTGGTGATGCTGGATGTGATGATGGCGACGCCGCTGGAGGGTGTGGGCGTCGCGCAGGAGATCGCGGCGGATCCGGCCCTGCGGTCCATCCCTGTTGTGATGATTTCCAGTATTGATAGCAGCCAGTACGCTGGCCTCTTACCCGATAGCCTGCACATCCCGATAGACGCCTGGATCAGTAAGCCCATAGACCCGGACCATCTGCTGCACACGATTCGCCGATTTTTGCCATAGTCGGCCCACCGGATACCGGACGTCTCGGGAATCCACCTGCCGTCCCAAGACGCCTCCTTCGGAACTACCTGCGCCAGGGGCTAAGAGCCCCTGGCGCAGAGGGGGATTTGCCCTCACCCCTACCCCCGATCCCCCTTCCCCTCTCCCACCTGGGGGAGAGGGGAAGGGGGCTGGGAGGGGTTTTGGGGGCGGCGGCTACAGCCGCCGCCCCAAAAACCCTTCCGAAATCTTCCTCCCCTCTCCTGACCCTTTGGTCAGGAGAGGGGCCGGGG
>CALDFY010000163.1 GCA_937942115.1 uncultured Anaerolineae bacterium
AGCCGAATATTCCGATTCGCGTGATGCCCAACTCCCGTCCCCTCATATCGCGGAATTGGGCCAGGATGCGGAGAACTTCGTCCTGTCTCATCGGATAAATTCTTCCGATTCGCCCGGTTCAGCGGGCGACAGCGATTCTATCTTCTTTCTTTGGTCAGACCGGGATGGTTCACCATTGGTGACACTTTTTGCCGGCGGACTTCCTGCCCTCCCCCTCCCCAACCCTCCTCACAAGTGGAGGTTTTTTCGCGCCTCTCTCGTTCTGGGCGAGCGGCGGGCTTCTTTGCCCCTCACCCCCCTTGCCCCCCTCTCCTCATCGCTCCGCTCTGGGGAAAGGGGGGGGGAAGAAAGGGGATTTTTGGGCGGGCGGCGTAGCCGCCCGCCCAAAAATCCCCCTCCTTTCTTCCCTCCCCTCTCCCGAACGAAGTTCGGGAGAGGGGAGGGGCCGGGGGAGGGGTGAGGCCTATCGCCTGGCAGGCGATAAAACAGACATCGGGAATTTTTAATGCCTTCCAAAAGTGTCACCGATTTTGTTCAGAAAATGAACTGTCCCAAGTCACCCTATCCTGATGCATTCTTCCCCTCAGACCTGGAGAAAAGAACCCGGGCCGTACTCAGAATTTCCTGACGAAGCCAGTTCGCGGACTTTCCAACGTCGGCAGAACTCCGCAAGTTCGCGATGCGGAATCGGCACACTACTCATCGGATGAATCCCTCATAGTGCCGCATCAGCAACTGGGCCTCCAGTTGCCGCATGGTATCCACCACGACGCCGACAACGATGAGCAGTCCCGCCGAGGTGATGAGCAATACCCGGGTGTTCATCACCAACTGGACGATGAAGGGCAGGACGGCCACACCGCCCAGGAACAGGGCGCCGAACAGGGTAATGCGCTTGTAGATGCCGTTAATGTAGTCCGCCGTCGCCTTGCCGGGACGGATGCCCGGGATAAACCCGCCGTACTTCTGCAGGTTCTCCGGGAGGTTCTGCTGCTCCACCAGGACGAAGGTGTAGAAGTACGTGAAACCGACGACGGCAGCAAAATAGAGCACCGCGTAGAAGAGCGTGGTGTACCACTCCACCGTGTGCCCGCTGAAGAAGTTCATAATGTCCGCCGCCACCCGCGCCACGTTAATGTTGGACGAGTTGGCGAAGAACTGAGCGACCACCGCCGGAAGGGTCAGCAGGGACTGGGCGAAGATGAGCGGGATCATCCCGGCCATATTGACCCGCAACGGGATGTAGGTGCTGCCGCCGCCGTACATCCGCCGCCCCCGCACCCGTTTGCCGTACTGCACCGGAATGCGCCGCTCCCCCTCCTGGACGTAGACGATCACGAAGACCACCAGCGCGGTGATGATCAGGAAGAAGAGAATGCCCAGGAAACCGTCCGTGGTGTAAATCCGCGCCACGTTGGCCGGGGTCCGCGCCACGATGCCGCCGAAGATGATGAGCGAAAGGCCGTTGCCGATGCCCTGTTCGGAGATCAACTCGCCCAGCCAGATGGCGAACATCGTGCCCGCCGTCATCGCGATCAGGACCGATATGGTGGGCAGGACGAACTCGGCCCGGTGGAAGCCGAAGTTGGGCAGGACCGGGCGCGCGGCCGCGCTGTTGAATAACTGGGCCTGTCCCCAGGCCTGCAACATCCCCAGCGGAATGGTCAGATAGTACGTCCACTGGTTCAGTTTCCGCCGTCCGGCTTCCCCCTCCTCCGCCAGCCGCTTCAGCGCCGGGATGACCGGGACCAATAACTGGATGATGATGGACGCGTTGATGTACGGGTAGACTCCGTTCGCCAGGACCGAGTACTCCGCCACTGCACCGCCGGAGAGCAGGTCCAGAATGTTGACCAGTTGGGCCGCCCCACCGGTCAGGCTGCGCAGGGCCTCCCGGTCAATGCCCGGCACCGGCACATGAGAGGCCGCGCGGAAGATGACCAGAATCAACAGCGTGTAGAACAGCCGCCGTCTCAGGTCAGGAAGCCTCAGGGCATCACGTACGGCCTGGATCATTGCTTACCTCGCTTATCGCGTATCGCTGATCGCGGAAACAGATTGCCTACCGCGTCCGGTAGCCGCCCCGCTCCCAGGGCAACTCCTCCACGGTGCCGCCGGCGGCCTCAATCTTGGCCCGCGCGCTGGCGGAGAAACGATGGGCTTTCACCGTCAGCGGGATGTTCAACTCCCCGCGCCCCAGGATGACCACCCAATCATCGGCATCCCGGATCAGGCCCACATCCGCCAGTGCCTCCGGAGTGACCACGCTCCCCGGCGCGAACCGGGCCAGCCGGTCCACATTGACCGGCGTGAAGCGGACCCGCCAGGGATCCCGGAAACCGACGCCCCGGGCGAAGGGCAGTTTGCGGACCAGCGGCAATTGTCCGCCCTCAAAGTACGGGGGGATGCTCCCCCCGCTGCGGGCCTTCTGCCCCTTCGTCCCGCGCCCGCCGGTCTTTCCCTGACCGGCCGCGATGCCGATGCCTTTCCGCTTGCGGCGCTTTTTAGACCCCTCTGCCGGTTGCAAATCGTGCAGTTTCATCCCTCAACCTCTTCCACCTTCAACATATGCTGGACCTTGGCCACCATCCCCCGGATGGCCGGCGTATCGGCCTTTTCCACCGTCTGGTGGAGACGGCGCAGGCCCAGCGCCCGAACCGTCGCCTTCTGGTCTCTGGAATACCCGATGGGGCTGCGAACCAGGGTGATCCGGAGAAGTTTCCGCTTTTCCATTGCCTATCCCCTGCCTACCAGTTTACCAATTTACCAGATACCGACAACTACCGTCCCCGCATCCAGAACGGCATCACCCGGGTCTCCGGCAGGCCCCGCTCCCGCGCCAGTTCTTCGTAAGAGCGCAGTTGCTTCAGGGCCTCCATGGTTGCCTTCACCACGTTGAGCATGCTGGAACTGCCCATAGACTTGGTCAGCACGTCGTGGACTCCTGCCGCCTCCAGCACCGCGCGCACGCCGCCGCCCGCAATGACGCCGGTACCCGGTGAGGCAGGCTTGATCAGCACCCGGGCGCCGCCGCACTCGCCTACGGCATCGTGGGGGATGGTCCGCCCGACCAGAGGGACGGTGATCATAGAAGCCCGCGCCCGCTCTGTGGCCTTGCGGATGGCGTCCGGGACGGCGCGCGCTTTGCCCACGCCGATGCCAACGCGGCCGTTGTGGTCGCCGACCACGGCGGTCACCCGAAAGGCGAACCGGCGCCCGCCTTTGATGACTTTAGCGACCCGCTTGATCTCCACGACCCGCTCGTCCATTTCCACTGGAGCGGTGGGCTCCAGTTCAAATTCCTGATCCAGGTCCATTCGCTTGCCTCCCTATGAAACGCCACTTCGTTTCGTGGCTGACTACAAGCGTTTAGAAGTCCAATCCACCCTCGCGGGCGGCGTCGGCCAGGGCTTTCACCCGACCGTGGTACTTGTAGCCCGCCCGGTCAAAGGCCACTCGGGTCACCCCCCGGGCCAGGGCGCGGGCCGCCAGGACTTTTCCCACCACCCGGGCCTGCTCCGTCTTCTTCAGCCCGGCAATCTGCTCACGGACTTCCGGGTCCAGGGTGGAAGCGGAGACCAGCGTATGTCCCACCGTATCATCAATCACCTGGGCGTAAATATGGCGCAAACTGCGGAAGACGTTCAGGCGCGGCCGCTCCGGCGTGCCGAACACCTTCTTGCGCACGTGCTTTTTTCGGCGCAGTCGTCCCAACCGGCGATCTCTCTCGGCCATACCTTGCTCCTTGCCTCCTTACTTCTTCCCTTTCCCCTTGCCCTTGCCTTTACCCGCCTTCCCAGCCTTCTGGCGAATCTGCTCGCCCAGGTAGCGGAGCCCTTTCCCCAGGTACGGGTCCGCCGGACGCCAGGCGCGGATTTCGGCGGCGACCCGTCCCACCGTCTCCTTATCCGCGCCCCGGACGGTGATGATGCCCGCTTTCGGGTCCACGTCAAAGGTGATGCCCTCTGGCGGACGGACACGGACCGGGTGGGAGAACCCCAGGTGCATCACCAGCGTCCCGTCGGGCTGGCGCTCGGCGCGGTACCCCACGCCGCGAATCTCCAGTTGCTTCTGGAACCCCTGGGAGACCCCTTCCACCATATTCGCCAGCAGGGCCCGGGTCAGCCCATGCAGCGCCCGGTGATGCCGGGCGTCGGTGGGCCGGTAAACCCGCAGGGTATTATCTTCCTTCACGATTTGCATCGCCGGGTCAAAGGTGCGTGTCAACGTCCCCTTCGGGCCGCTGATGGTGACCTGGCTGCCCTGAATGTCCACCTTCACCCCGGGGGGCAAAGGGATCGGCATCCGACCAATTCGCGACATCCCGTCCTCCCTACCACACGTAGCAGATGACTTCGCCGCCCACCCGCAGCCGCCGGGCCTGCTCGCCGGTGAGGATTCCCTTCGGGGTGGAGAGGATGGCGATGCCCATGCCGCTCTTCACCCAGGGAATTTCGGACGCGCGGGTGTAAATCCGGCGGCCCGGCTTGCTGACCCGTTGCAGTCCCTGGATGACGGACCGCCGCTTCCGCCGCTCCCCAATGTACTTCAGGCGAATCACCAGGCGATAGCGGGGCTGTTCCGGCGACTCTACCACCCGGTAGTCCTCAATATATCCCTCTTCCTTCAGGATGCGGGCAATGGCGACTTTCATTTTGGAAGAGGGCATCTCCACGGTGGGATGTCCCACCGCAATCGCGTTGCGCATCCGGGTCAACATATCGGCAATCGGATCTGTCACCGTCATCGGTCCGTCACCCTCACCAACTGGACTTGGTCAGTCCGGGAATGAGCCCCTCCAGGGCCAACTCCCGCAGGCAGATGCGGCAGAGGCCGAAGCGGCGGTAGTAGCCGCGCGGGCGGCCACAGCGCTGGCAGCGATTCCGCACCTGCACTTTATACTTCCTGCGCATTTCCCGATAAGGCATGCATTTTCTTGCCATACGTACTTTTGCTCCGCCAAAAATGGTATCGGAACGGAATCCCTGATGCTTATTGGAAGCGGGATGGTTCCTAATTGGTGACACTTTTGCTGGCCGACGTTCTGCCCTCACCCCACCCCCTGCCCCCTCCCCTCTCCCGCTCGCCTTCGGCAGCAAAGGCCTCACCCCTCCCCCGACCCCTCCCCTCTCCTGACCGGAGGGTCAGGAGAGGGAAGGGGGTGCTGCCGAAAGCGGCGAGGGAGGGTGAGGACCCCTCCCGGCCGCAGGCCAAGGGGAGAAGGGGCCAGGGGGTGAGGGCAATGACCTGGCCGGCAATAAAACAGACGTGTGTAATTTTTAATGCCTTCCAAAAGTGGCATCAATTTGGTTCAGAAAATGAACCATCCCAGGAATCTCTACCCGGAAACGTAGAGAGGTTTACCTCCGAAGAACGCGAGCCCCCCGTTCGCTGACCCGCAGATGGAACACCCGAGCCGAAAGGCCTGCCCGCTCAAACTCCCGCCGTATCGCCTCCCCGATCTCTGGGGTCCACTCTTCGGAGAAGGCGATCAGGCTGGGTCCGGCCCCTGAAAGAGCGACAGCGGCGGCTCCAGATCGGCGAGCGGCTTCCATAGCCGGGAGAGCCCCGGGAATCAGGGGAAGACGGTAGGGCTGGTGAAGCCGGTCCGCCATCGCTTTCCCTAACATATCCAGGTCTCCGGTACGCAGGGCCTCCACCACCAGCACGGACCGGCTGATATTGAAAATGGCATCCTGACGGTCTACCGTCCGGGGCAGGATAGAGCGGGCATACTCGGTCGGGAATTCCCATTCGGGCAGGACGACGGTGGCCCGAATGGGAGCCCGACGGGCCCGGGCCGGAAGTTTGATGGAAATGACCCGACCGTCGTGCAGGATGGAGACCACTAACCCTCCCAACATAGCGGGGGCGACGTTATCGGGATGGCCCTCCATCTCAATGGCTATTTTCAGGATTTCCTGCGGGGACAGGGGCTCTCCCAGGAGGGCGTTGGCACCTAAAAGACCGCTCAGCAGGGCGGCAGAACTGGAGCCCAGCCCGGAGCCCAGAGGAATCCGGTTCACGCAGTGGACTCGTAACCCTTCGCAGGGGACACCCATAAGGTTGTAGAGGGACAGAGCAGCCGTGACGATCGGATTGGTGGCATCCTGGGGAAGGATTCCCTCCCCCTCTCCGGAGACCGTCACCCGAATCTGCCCGTCGGTGGTGGGAGTCCAGAGGGTCTCGTTCCACAGGTCCAATGCCAGACCGAGGACGTCAAAACCGGGGCCCAGGTTCGCAGTGGTGGCCGGAACGCGGACGCGTACCCTCATAGGCGCAGGATCACTTCCTCCAGGGAATCCAGACGGGGAGGGAGGACGATCGGCTGGGCCGGCAGGCCACGAATGATATCGGGGTCTTTCAGGCCATGCCCGGTGCAGACAGCGACGATGCGCTGACCGCGCGCCCGCAGATGTCCAGCGGCGATTTCTGCCGCCAGCCCGGCCAGCCCGGCGGCGGAGGCCGGCTCTACCCAGATGCCTTCGGTTTGAGCCAGGAGGCGTTGCATCCGTAGAATTTCCTCATCCCTTACGGCGATGATACGCCCTCCCGATTCCGCCGCTGCCTGGAGTGCTTCTTCTCCCCGGGCCGGTCGGCCGATGCGGATAGCCGTTGCCACCGTCTCCGGTCGGTCTACCGGATGCCCCAACACCAGCGGCGCCGCGCCGGCAGCCTGGACCCCCAACAGGCGGGGCAGGCCGGTGTGTTTGAGTTCATGGTACTGCCGGAATCCCGCCCAGTAGGCTGTGATATTGCCGGCGTTCCCTACCGGTAAGCACAGCCAGTCAGGCGCACTTCCCAGATCGTCGCAGATTTCAAAGGCGGCGGTTTTTTGCCCCTCAATCCGGTACGGGTTCAAGGAATTCACAAGGGCAATGGGATGCTTCCGCGTGATCTCCATTACCAGGTGCAGAGCGTCATCAAAGGAGCCTTCCACCTGGATGACCTGGGCACCATAGGCCAGCGCGCCGGCCAGTTTTCCCGCGGCAACTTTTCCCTGGGGAATCAGGACGATGCACTTCATTCCCGCCCGGGCCGCATAGGCGGCCGCCGATGCCGCCGTGTTGCCGGTGGAGGCACAGATAACCGTTTTCGCCCCCCGTCCAAGAGCCTCACTGATCGCCGCCGTCATCCCCCGGTCCTTGAACGACCCCGTCGGGTTCAGACCCTCGTACTTGACCCACAATTCCATTCCTTCGGCCAGTTCACGGGCCAATCGGGGCACGGGAATCAAAGGGGTCGCTCCCTCCAGCAGCGTCACGGGTTGTGTATGGGAAGGCAGGTTGAGCAGATGTCCGTACCGGGAAAGCACTCCTTTTGGGACCACGTGGCCCTCCGTCTGGCTACCTGATAATTTTTCAGCCGGCGTGCCGCCTGACAGCGGCGGTCATACAATCGGTTGAGTCTCGTAAAGTCGTACCGCGATCAGCCCCTGCCCCCCCACCGCCGCTGCGCGGCGTGGGGAGGGGAGATTGTGGGGTTTGTGGGCGGCAGCGAAGCCGCCGCCCACAAACCTCACCTTTTCACCCTCTTTCCTCTCCGCAAAGCGGGGAGAAGAAGGGGGGGGCAGGGGGATGAGGGGGGACAAAACGCCGCTCTGGAGAGGTCGTTTATTGAAGTTGCACATGACGTACAGAGACTTTCTCCGTGGATAGTATACCCCGATAGTATACCCCCAAACCCGAGGGGATGCAACGTTATTTTGCCTTATTCCTGATTCGTGCTATACTATCTCCTGTGAACGGGGAAAAACGGATTTCGCCGGTTGACCCATTAGAATCGGACGCCCTGTCCCCTCTCTTTGCCGATCTTGCCGCCGCCCTGGGATGGCTGGGCGCTCAGGCTCTTCTCTTTGTCCAGCCCTTGCTGACGGGGTGGGTGAACGAATCGGTCATAGAAGAAGCCATCCGCTGGCTGGAGTCCCCCTTGCGGCACGTTGACGGGAGGGATTTATGACCTCAATCCTTCCGGGACTGCTGATTCTCGTTGCCTTTCTCGCCCTTCTCTGGACCGCTATTCGGGCCCGTCGCGGTCACGTCCCCTCCAACCGCCCCCTGCCAGCGTTTGACGGATTGCCTGCCGAACTGGGCCACTCCGCAGAGAGTGGGTCTCCTATCCTCTTCACCCTCGGCTCCGGGGCCGTAGGAAGCGAGCGGACATTGACATCCATCGCCGCGCTGGAAACCCTGGAAGGGGTGGCCGATGCAGCCATCGCCTACGGAACCCCGCCCATCGTTACGGTGGGGGACCCCACCATCCTCCCGCTGGCCGAAGACATCTTCTTGCGCGCCTGGAACCGGCGCGGTACCCCGGAGCGATACAACCCGGCCACCGTGCAGTTCATCGGCATCCAGCCGGCCGTCTACGCGGCGGGAGTGGCCGACCTGTTGCTCCACGAGCGAGTTCACGGCCACGTTCTCATCGGCTCTATGGACGAGGAGGCCGCCCTGGTGACCCACGCAGCGGAGGGACGAGGGATTCCGCAGTCGGTCGCCGCCGACCGTCTCCCGGCCCTGGGCGCCCTCTACCCCGCCGATGCCCGGCTGGCCGCCGGCGAAGAACTGTACGCCGGCCCGGCCCGGGTCGCGGCTCTTCCACGGTATGTGACCAGCCTGCGAGTCCAGGATGTGCTGCGTTTTCTGATCGTTCTTCTCGTCCTCCTGAAAGTGCTGGGACTCTGGTAGCGAGGTGCTGATGGACCGGTTGGTGAAACGAATCCTTCCGACTTCGGTCGCCGTTGGAACAGGGCTGCTGGTCCTCCTGGGCTATCTCCTCCCCATCCCCCTCCTCGCATCTGTGCGGGATGAACTGGTCCGCTGGGCTGTCATCATCGCTGCATTTGCCTTCATCCTGGGCTTTTTCAACCTGCTGCGGGTCCATTCCGGGCGTGCCCGGAAACCCGGCGGCATCTACAGCGCCATCCTGATCCTGACCGCTCTGGTCAGTCTGGGCCTGACCCTGGCCGCCCTTCTGCTCCCCTCCCTGCGATTCCTGGGCGACTGGTGGTTTCGCTATGTCCTCTCCCCTCTTCAGGCGACTGTCGCCGGGCTGATCGCCTTCGTCCTAGCTGTGGCTGCCTTTCGCCTGCTGCGCCATCGGCGCGAGGCCGGCGTACTGGTCTTTCTGGTCGCCGCTCTCGTCGTCCTGCTGGGCACGTTGCCGCTCCCGGCCCCGGCAGGGAATGGGCTGGTCTCTCTGCGAACGTGGTGGATGAACGTCCCGGCGATGGCCGGGATGCGCGGGCTACTGATCGGCGTGGGACTGGGCACCCTGCTGGTCGGCCTGCGCGTGCTGATCGGAGCCGACCGTCCATATAGCGATTGACCGGGGGGCCCATGATTTACTGTCCGAAATGTGGTACGGCGAACCGACAGGGCAGCAAATTTTGCAACGAGTGTGGGAGCCCGTTGCCGGCCACCGGCCTGCGCTGCCCAATGTGCGGCGCAATCAATCCCACCGGCAATCTCTACTGCGACCGCTGTGGCGCCCGCCTGATCCCGGCGGAAAAGATGCCCCCGGAAGAGGAGAAACCGGAACGCCCATCTCCCCTCAAAGGCATCTCGCTTCCCTCCGTCCCCCTGACCGAAGAGGATTGGCTTTCTGAACTGCGGGCAGAGTCAGAGGAACTGGACCTTCTTCCTGAGGAGGAGATTCCTGACCGGCTGCAGGAACCGGAGGCTCCTCCCTTGGAGGCCGCCATCCCGGAGTGGCTGCGGGAACTGGAGGCTCCCGCTGCGCCCCTCCCCCCGGAGGCTCCGCCCCCGGAGGCCGCCATCCCGGACTGGCTGCGGGAACTGGAGGCCCCCGCCGCGCCCCTCCCCCCGGAGGCTCCGCCCCTGGAGGCCGCCATCCCGGACTGGCTGCGGGAACTGGAGGCCCCCGCCGCGCCTCCTCCCCCGGAGGCTCCGCCCCCGCAGGCCGCCATCCCGGACTGGCTGCGGGAACTGGAGGCCCCCGGTGCGCCCCTCCCCCCGGAGGCCCCGTCCCCGGAGGCCGCCATCCCGGAGTGGCTGGCGGAGCCGGAAAAGACCCTACCGGAAGCCCCTTCTCCTGCCGAAAAACCAACACCTCCGCTGGCCGGCATCCCTGGACCACCGGCCGGTGAGATTCCCGACTGGCTGCGAGAAGTGGAGTTCGCTGCGCTGGAGCGGAAAGAGCGCCCGGCCCAGCCTCCGCCGGTCGTGGCAGTGGATGTCCACGCCGGTGCACCTCCTGCATCCCCAACCGTACCTCCCATCCTGATTGAGGAGGAAGAAATCCTGGTCACAGCCCCGGGCGAAACCCCGGACTGGCTCAAAGAAGCACCGGAAGAGGCGCCCCCGGAATTTGGCGGTTTGGTTCCGGCCGAAATTCCCGAGTGGCTGCGAGCACTCCAGCCTCGGGAAGAAGGAGCAGTTGAAGAGGAACCTGTGGAGACGGAGGGATTTCTGGTCGGACTGCGGGGGCTTCTTTCCATTGGGAAGGGTCTGGACATGCCGCCGACGGCCCAATCGCTCCTGCCGAGAGCCCCCAGCCCGGCAGCGGTCGCCCGGGCAGAACTCCTCCAGGGCCTCCTTTCCCGACCGATGATGACCCCACCGACCGCCGAAACGCGGGCGGCTCCCCGAAAGAGCGAGTGGATATGGACTCGCTTTCTGGTGGGGGTGATTCTTCTGACGGCGATTCTTCTCCCGATGCTGGTCCGGCTACCCTTCTTCGGCCCACCGACGGTCCCGGCTGCGGAGGCCCTCTTCGCTACGGTGAACCAGTTACCGGAGAACACCCCTGTCCTGATCGCGTGGGAGTACGGCCCGGCAGAGGCCGATGAGATGGACCGGGTGGCCGGTCCGCTGATGGAGCACCTCCTGCGCCGGGAAGCCCGCCTGATTGTCGTGAGCACCCGCCTGGAAGGGCCAGCAGCGGCCGAGGCCCTGCTGACGTCCCGGCTGGCCGACCCATCCGAACGGCTCCGGAGAGTGGCGAACCTGGGTTACCTGCCCGGACAGGCCGCCGGGGTGCGGGAGGCCCTCGGAAATCTGGACGGACGGACCGAAGCCGTTACGGGACGGCCGGCGTCTCAGTTAGAAGCGATGTCGGACGTCCATTCCATTGCCGACGTGGGAATGGTGGTCGTGCTGGCGGCCCAGCCGGATGATCTGAAGACCTGGCTGGAACAGATTTCCGCCGCCAACCCGAACGTGCCGGTCGTGGCCGGAGTCAGCGCCCGGACAGAACTCATCGGTACTCCATATCTGACCGCCGGTCAACTCAAGGGGATGGTCGCGGGCCTGACCGGCGGGTCCGTCTACGAGCGGCGACTGGATACCGGTCGGGGGCGAGAGTATGAATACTATCTGACCTCCCTGGGAGTGGCCCAGTTGGCCATCGCTGCCCTGACGGTTATTGGCGCCCTCATTTTCCTGGTCGGAGGACGGAAGCGATGACGGCAGACCTGATCGGCCTGATCGTGGGCACATTGTTGACCCTGCTGGTGCTCAGTTACATCCTGGGCGACAACCCCCTGTACCGCCTGGCGCTTCATCTGCTGGTGGGAGCGACGGTGGGATACGGGGTGGCCGTCACCACCGTGACCGTCCTCCAGACCGTCCTGCCGGCCCTTCAGAGCAACTCTCCGGATCGCATCCGGGTTCTGATTCCCGTCATTCTGGGCATCCTGCTGCTCTTCAAGGGATTCCCTCGCTGGTCGGCGTGGGGCAACTTCTCCACAGCGCTGCTGGTCGGTGTGGGCGCCGCTGTGGCGGTGGGCGGGGCGCTGGTGGGAACCGTCATCCCCCAGACCGCCGCCGTCGGTTCACTGAACGCCTGGCTGCGAGGAGGGTCTGCTGGGTTGATCAACGGGCTGATCGCGATGATCGGGACCGTCGGTGCAGTCCTGGCCTTTGCCTTTGCCGTCCCCCGTCAGCCGACCCTGCGACGCCTCTGGAACGGCAGTGTGGGGGTACTGGGGCAGGTGGGGCGCCTTTTCCTGCTGGCGGCCTTCGGCGCGGCCTTTGGCACAGCCCTCACCGCCAGCCTGACCGTGCTGATCGGGCGGGTGTATTCCGTCGTGATAGGAATCCAGAAAATCATCGCTGCAATCGGGATGGGGGGCGGCTGAGCATATGTATTGGGTAGACGTACAAACCGAAGGAGAATGGCCGCTGGACCTGGAGGTCCTGCGGCAAACCGCCGTGGCGACGTTGATGCACCAGGGCGCGCCGGATGTAGAGGTCGCCATCGTCATCACCGACGACGAGAGCCTGCAGGAACTGAACCGCCGTTTCCGGGGCATAGACGCGCCCACCGACGTCCTGGCGTTCCCCAACGAGAGCCGGGGACCCTTCGTCAGCGCGCCGGGTCTCCCCCGCTACCTGGGCGATATTGCCATCTCGTACCCCCGCGCGGCCGAGCAGGCGGCTGAGGCCGGCCACACCGTCCAGGCCGAACTCCAGTTGCTGGTCGTCCACGGAGTCCTTCACCTGCTGGGGCACGATGACCAGCAGGAGCCGGAGCGGGCCCGCATGTGGGCGGCCCAGGAAGCCGTTCTCCGGGCCCTGGGCGTCTCCGTCCATCTCCCCGAATGAAGCGCCGCCGTTCTTCCCTCCCGGAAGCGTTTGGCCACGCGTTCGTCGGCCTCTTCCTCGCCCTGCGCACCCAGCGGAACATACCCATCCATCTGGCGATCGCGGCGGGCGTCGTCGCGCTGGGAATGTGGTTGGGTCTATCCACCACTCAGTGGGCCATCCTGGCCCTGACCATCGGCTCCGTCCTGGCGGCAGAGTTATTGAATAGCGGCCTGGAGACGGTGGTGGATATGGTCAGCCCGGATTATCATCCGCTGGCCAAACAGGCCAAAGATGTAGCCGCCGGGGCTGTCCTGCTGGCCGCCATCGTCGCCGTCGTGGTGGGCCTGCTGATTCTGGGCCCTCCCCTGTGGGCCCGGCTGATGAGATAAGTATCCCACAGAGACACAAAGAGCACAAAGCATCTCTGGGTCTTTGTGTGAGAATTTATCTCCCGGAGAGAACGGCATGGGCTCCGAAAGAAACTACTACGACCGTCTGCGCGGGCGGCTGATGAGCCTGCCCAAAGAGCAGTTGGTGGGTATGCTGGAAGACGCTGCGAAAAACTGGCTGGCCCACGACGGCCTGTGGTTCCTGGCCGTGGAGGATGCCTGCGGGATGGAAACCGCCATCCGCTGCGACGTCCGGGCCTGGGAACAGTTCTCGGCCATAGAAGCCCAGCGCATCATGCAGCGGCACGGCATCCCGGCCAACGGGGGTCTGGACGCCCTGGAGGCCGCCCTGGGCTACCGCCTGTACGCCTACCTGAACGTCCAGGAAATCCGCCGCGTGGACGAGCGGACCCTGGTATTTCAGATGAACGACTGCCGGGTTCAGGCCGCGCGCCAACGGAAAGGCCTGCCGGACTTCCCCTGTAAGCCGGTCGGGCTGGTGGAGTACTCCGTCTTCGCCCGCACCATAGACCCCCGGATCCGCACCCGCTGCATCGCCTGTCCCCCCGACCCCCACCCCGAGGAGTTCTGGTGCGCCTGGGAGTTCACCGTAGAGAAGTAGCGCAACTCCTGCGGAGTTGCGCTACTTCATGAAAGACGGCGCCGGTAAGCGGCGCCGTCTTTCTCTATCCCTTCGGGTTCCGACGGTCTCTACAGGTGGGCCAGCAGGAACTCCTCCAGCGCCCGTTTGGGACGATAGCCGACCACCCGGTCCACCTCCCGGCCGTCCTTAAAGAGAATCAGGGTGGGAATCCCCATAATGCCCAGCCGGGCCGGCGTGCGGGGGTTGAAGTCTACGTTCATCTTGACCACCTGAACCCGACCAGCGTAGTCCCGCGCGATTTCCTCCACAATCGGGGCGATCATCCGGCAAGGGCCGCACCACTCGGCCCAGAAATCCACCAGTGTCGGCAACGGCGATTGGAGCACGTCGTTTTCAAACGTGGCGTCTGTCACTTCCTTCACGGCTTCTTCCCTCCTGCAAAGATAGTGGCCGCATTATCGCTCTGATGGGCAAAGTTGTCAAGTCGCCGCTCCTCACCCCACCCCCGGCGGCTGCGCCGCCACCCCCTCCCCTCTCCCGAATTCGTTCGGGAGAGGGGAGGGGTCGGGGGCATAGGCGTTAACTTAAGGCTGGCTTCGGCTCTCCGCTTCCCGCCGCCTCGGGCGCCGATGGGAAATCGGCCTCCCCCGGGGGCAACCGCAAGGGTTGCCCCTACGCTTCGCGCCGGGCGTCAACCTGCGTTGACGCCCTTCTC
>CALDFY010000164.1 GCA_937942115.1 uncultured Anaerolineae bacterium
CCGCCCGCCCAAAAACCCCCTTTCTTCACCCCCCTTTCCCCAGAGCGGAGCGATGGGGAGAGGGGGACAAGAGGGGTGAGGGGCAAGGAAGCCCGCCGCCCGCCCAGAACGAGAGGGGCGCGAAAAAACCTACACTTGTGAACCTCCCTCTCCTGAACTTTGTTCAGGAGAGGGGAGGGGGTCAGGGGATGGGGTGAGGAAGGCCCCGAGCACCAAACAGGCGTTCTGTCCCCCCAGTCCGAACGAGTTGGAGAGCACCACCTGCACCGGGGCCCGGCGGGCCCGCCCGGGGACGTAATCCAGGTCACATTCCGGGTCCGGCTCCTCCAGATTGATGGTGGGGTGGATGACCTCGTCCCGCAGGGTCAGCACGCAGACCACCGCCTCTATACCCCCTGCCCCGCCCATCGCGTGGCCGGTCATAGACTTGGTGGCACTGATGGGGACCCGGTAGGCGTGGGGACCGAAGACCCCCTTGATGGCCCGCGTCTCCACCACATCGTTGAGGGGGGTTGCCGTGCCGTGGGCGTTGATGTAATCCACCTCTTCGGGGTGTATCCCCGCATCGGCCAGCGCCCAGCGCATCGCCCGCATAGCCCCCTGCCCTTCCGGGTCCGGCTGGGCCACGTGGAACCCGTCCGACGAAGAGGACCACCCCAGTACCTCCGCCAGGATGGGCGCGCCGCGCGCCTGCGCGTGCTCCAGGCGCTCCAGGATCAGAACGCCTGCTCCCTCTGCCAGCACAAAGCCGTCCCGCTGCGCGTCAAAGGGGCGGCTGGCCCGCTGAGGCTCGTCGTTGCGGGTGGAGATGGCCTGCATCGCCGCGAAGCCCGCGATGGCGACCTCGTGAATGAACCCCTCCACCCCCCCGGCGATCACCACATCGGCGGCGCCGCGCCGGATGACCTCCGCCCCCTCCCCCACTGCCTGGGTTCCGGCCGCGCACGCGGTGACCGGAGTCAGAATCGGCCCCAGCGCCTGAGCCCACTGGCTGATGTGATGAGAGGGCATATTCGCCAGCGAGGCTGTGATGCCGAACGGGCTGACCCGCTCCCAGCCCCGCTCCCAGAGGACGCGCGCCTGGGCGAAGGCCCACTCCAGCCCCCCGATCCCGGTCCCGACCACCACGCCGGCCCGCTCCCCCAGCGGCGGCGCCAGTCCGGCCATCGCCAGCGCCTCCTGCGCGGCCGCCAGGGCCAGCAGAGAGGCGCGAGAGACGCGCCGCGCTTCTTTGAAAGGCATATAGCGGGCCGGGTCAAACCCCTTGACCTCTCCGGCGATGCGCACCGGCAGGTGGGAGGGGTCAAACTGGGTGATGGGGCCGATGCCGGAGCGGCCCGCCAGCAACCCCTGCCAGGTCTCCTCGGCGGTCAGTCCCAGCGGAGTGACCGCGCCCACGCCGGTGACGACGACCCGGGGACGGCTCATTCCTCTTCTCCTTCGGGGACGGCCAGCGCGGCCCCCGCGCGCACGGCCTCCAGGACGTTGCCCAGCACGGCCCGCCGGGCCTGCCCGATGGCGTTCTTCACCGCTTTGGCGCTGGAGCGACCGTGCCCGATGATGACCACGCCGTTCACCCCCATCAGGAGCGCGCCGCCGTATTCGGCGTAGTCCAGCCGCTTCGCCACCCGCCGCAGGGAGGGCACCAGCAGCGCCAGCCCGGGCAACATCGCCACCAGTCCCGGCAGCAAGAGGATCAGCGCGACCTTGTTCAGCGGCCCCCCGGTCAACTCCCGCCGCAGGAAGCGGAAGAGGAACGACGCGATGGCCTCCGTCGTCTTCAACATCACGTTACCGGTGAAGCCGTCGGTGAGGATGACGTCGGCCGCGCCCCGGGTGACCTCTTTCGGCTCCACGTTGCCCACAAAGTTGAGGCCGCTCTGGGCCAGCAGGGCATACGTATCCCGCACCAGCATGTTCCCCTTATCCGGCTCCTCGCCGTTGGAGACCAGCCCCACCCGGGGGTTGGAGACCCCCCAGACCCGCTCCACGTAGGAGACGCCCATCCGGGCGAACTGGAGGAGGTATTCCGGCTTGCAGTCGGCGGTGGCGCCATTATCCAGGAGGAGGACGGGGTTCGGGGCAACCGGGTAAATCGTCGCCAAGGCGGGCCGTTTGATGCCCCGAATGCGGCCCAGGTCAAAGATGGCGGAGGCCAGCACGGCGGCGGTGTTTCCGGCGGAGACGAAGGCGTCGGCCTGGCCGTCCCGGACCATCCGCATCCCGACGCGGATAGAGGCGTCCCGTTTCCGCTTCACCGCGTCGGTGTGCTCGTGCATGTCAATCACTTCCGGGGCGTGGACGACGGTGATCGGGAGACCGGTCGTGTCGTGTTTGGCCAGTTCGGCCCGCACCACCTCCTCGGGGCCGACCAGGATGATGTCGTCCCCCCACTCCCGTGCCGCCATCACCGCCCCGGCGACGTCCGGCACCGGCCGGCCGTCGGAGCCCATAGCGTCCAGAACGATGCGCATCAACGTCCCTCCTGCTGAGTCTCACAGAGGATGATACTTCCAAACTCGCCATTTGACAAGTGGGAAAAGTCAACATATACTTCAGAGTAACGGAGTACGGAGCATGAAGGATCGGGTAGGGCTTAGAATTCTCTGCGGCGGACTTTTCCTGCTCTGCCTTCTTTTGCCCGGGACGGCGGGGGCGCGGGAGATGCCTGCAAATCCGGCATCAGGCCTCCCGGCGGAGGAACCCGCTCGCTGGCCCTCCCCCTCTATCCCCGGCGCCGGGGTCAGCGATAGAGTCTGCACACCGGGGCGGCTCTGGCGCTGGCGGTCGTCCTGCCCGGAATACGGCCCCGGCGCCACGGCCTTCCGGGTTGCCCACATCCGCCTGCCCCATCCTCTCCCCCAACTGCCGGTGGTGGAACTGAAGCCCGACCCCGAGGAGGAAGTCGTCCCGTACACCTACGCCTATGTCCGCCGTCTCCCGCTGGAAATCTACCGCCACCCAATGGAGGCCGCGCTGGGCCTGCCGCCGGTGCGGATTCTCTACTCCGGAAAGCAGTGGGTGAGTGTGGCGGGCCAGGTGGAATACGAAGGCCAGACGTGGATTCAGATCAACGCCAACGAGTTTGTCCCCGCCGACGCGCTGGCCTTCGGGCGCCCCTCCCGTTTTCAGGGGGTTTCCCTGGCCGAACAACCCTCGTACCCCTTCGGCTGGATCAACCGTCCCGTGCGTCCCTCCCGGGTCCCCCAGGGGCCGGCCGATCCGTCTGCGCCGCTGTACCAGCGCTACCAGTTGGTTACCGTCTACGCACGGGAATTCCGGGCGCCGGATGAACTGTGGTATCTTGTCGGTCCCGACCAGTGGATAGAGCAGAAGTACATTTCCAAAGTGACGGTAGACCCGCCGCCTGGCGGGGTGCCGCCCGGGGCGCGGTGGATAGAGATAGACCTGTTTGAGCAGACGCTGGCGGCATACGAGGGGGAGCGGATGGTCTACGCCACCCTCGTTTCCAGCGGGCGCCGGCAGACCGCCACCCCGACCGGGTTCTTCCGAATCTGGGCGAAGTTCGTCACGGCAAAAATGAGCAACCCGGATGTCCGGGACGGCAGTCCCATCTGGTACTACCTGGAGGATGTGCCCTGGGTGATGTATTTTTACGGCCCGTATGCGCTTCACGGCGCCTACTGGCACGACAATTTCGGCTTTCTGCAGAGTTATGGGTGCGTGAACCTGGCCCCCCGGGACGCCCGCTGGCTCTACGATTGGGCCGACGTGGGCACGCCGGTCTGGGTCCATTTCACGTCTCCCTTCCTGCAAGAAACAGACCGATGATGCTGCAACGCTGCCGCAACGTTCCCACCTCTTCGGGCTGAGGAGGGCCCATGAATTCCACAGAAAAACGGTTGCGGCAACTGGAACGGATTCTGGAGGTGAACCTGGAACTGGTCTCCACATTGGAGTTATCCCCTCTGCTGGACCGTATCGTCTCCATCGCCGCCGAACTGACCGACAGCGAGGGGGCATCCATCCTCCTTCTGGATGAACGGAGCGGCGACCTGCGCTTCTGTACGGCGGCCGACCCACAGTTGAGCGCCCGCCTGAAAGAGATTCCCGTACCGGTGCACGGCTCCATCGCGGGCAAAGTGCTGATTGAGCGACAACCCATCATCGTAGACAACGCGGCAGCCGACCCCCGCCACTTCCGTCAGGTTGGCTCGCAGACCGGTTTCCTGACCCGCACCCTCCTGGCCGTCCCGCTTCAGGCCCGGGAGCGCTGCATCGGGGTACTGGAGGCCGTTAACAAACGAGACCCGGGCGGCTTCACCCAAGAGGACATGGAAATTCTGACCGCGCTGGCGGCTCAGGCGACCGTCGCCATTGAAAATGCCCGCCTGGTGGAGGCGCTGCGGGCCGCCTACCGGAAGTTGGGCGAACTGGACCGAATGAAGTCGGACTTCATCGCCATCGCGTCCCACGAACTCCGGACCCCCCTCAGTCTCGTCCTGGGCTACGCCTCTCTGCTCCAGCAACAGGGCACCGGAGGTCGGGAACTGGAAGGGGTCCTGCGCGCGGCCACCCGTCTGAAGAACATCATTGAGACGATGCTGAACCTGCGCTATCTGGAAACCGGGGAGATGGTGCTCTACCGGGAGATGTTTGACCTGCGGGGGGAGGTGGCTCTGGCCTGTGAGACCTACCGCTCCATGGCAGAGGCCAGCGCGCTGACCATAGAATGCATTCTTCCGGAGACGCCCCTCTTCGTCCGGGCGGACCGGGAGAAGATTCGTCTGGTGCTGGATAACCTGCTCTCCAATGCGGTGAAGTTCACCCCTCCAGGGGGACGGGTGGAGGTACGCGCCGTCCATCGGCCCGATGTGGCGGAAATCGTTGTCGCCGATACCGGCATCGGCATTCCGCCGGAAGCGCTCCCGCGCATATTTGAACGGTTCTACCAGGCCGAAGACCCGATGACCCGCCGCTACGGAGGGCTGGGGCTGGGACTTTCCATTGTCAAAGAACTGGTGGAACGGCACGGAGGGCGGGTGTGGGCAGAGAGCGCGCCGGGCGAGGGGAGCCGCTTCTACGTCCGGCTTCCGCTCTCCACGCCGGACCGGTAAAATGACGGGAGTTACGCCCTTATCCTGTAGGACGGCCCTTTCAGGCCGTCTGAACGGGCTGAAAAGCCCGTCCTACGGGTGGACTGCGGAAGTCCTGTAAATGACGACGCAAAGTTTGGGAGATATAAGCAACGTTGGTAAATCCCCAGCGGCCGTTTTGTCTCCCTTTCGTTGGGAGGGATGGATATGAACAAGGCTTCACCCCGCACGCTCTCCGTTGCAGAGGTGAGAAAGCGCCTGCACGCCCTTTTGAGTGAAGTCGTCCATACGGGTGAACCGATTTTTATTCGTCAGGATGGACACCCGGTCGCAGTGTTGATCAGCATAGAGGCATACGAAAGTTTCTGTCGGGCCCCGTCCTTGCCGGTGACGGAACAAGTTGAACTGGCCCGGGCAGCGTTCGGGATGTGGATGGACCGCGAGGATATTGATGACGAATGGCTGATGCGTAGCCGAGGGCGCTGGCGGAGCGAATGGGGCAATGTCTGACCAGGGG
>CALDFY010000165.1 GCA_937942115.1 uncultured Anaerolineae bacterium
GAAGAGGGCAATGAGGACAGCAGGAAGAACGGTCTCCACCAGTTCCCGCAAAGCACGCAGCAGAAATCCTGCCAGGGGCTTCAGGATGCCGCTATCGGGCGCGGGGGAGGGGAGTTCCGGGTCGGACATGAGTTGCTCCTGCAATAGGGCTGGAGATGCCAGGCACTTCCGAAGTGCCTGGCATCTTCCCTACCGGCGGCGGGGGGGCGCCTTGCGGTCGCCGAGGCCCCGGCCCGCAGGCACCCGGTCCCGCAGGCGGGCCTCCTCCGGCGTCCACCCCTCCAGCACGGCCCGCCGGGAGAGGCGAATCTTCCCGTCCGGGTCAATGTCCGTCACCATGACCATAATCTCGTCGCCGATGTCCACCACGTCCCGGATGTTGGTGACCGGACGGTCGGAGAGTTGGGAGACATGGACCAGGCCATCGGTGCCCGGGGCCAGTTCTACGAAAACGCCGAAGTCGGTGATGCGCACGACGCGGCCGGTGTAGACTTTGCCGACGGCGGGGACCTCCGTCAGACGGCGGATAATCTCCTCGGCCCGACAGGCACCCTCCTGATTGGTGGAAGCGATGTAGATGGTGCCATCGTCCTCAATATCCACCTTGACGTCGCACTCATCCTGGATGGCCCGGACCGTCTTGCCGCCGGTGCCGATGACCGCGCCCAGTTTGTCCGGGTCCACGTGCAGGATGAGCATACGCGGGGCATAGGGGGAAAGTTCCGGCCGGGGTGCCGGGATGGTCTGGCGCAGGACGTCCAGAATCTGCAGACGGGCCTGGCGGGCCTGCTCCAGGGCTTCGGCCATAATCCGGTCGGAGATGCCCTTGATTTTGATGTCCATCTGCAGGGCCGTGATGCCCTTTTCCGTCCCGGCGACCTTGAAGTCCATGTCGCCCAGGTGGTCCTCCATGCCCAAGATGTCGGTGAGGATGCGGTACCGCTCTCCCTCCATCACCAGCCCCATTGCGATGCCCGCAACGTGGGTCCGGATGGGCACCCCGGCGTCCATCAGCGCCAATGTGGAGCCGCAGACGGAGGCCATAGAGGTGGAGCCGTTGGACGAAAGGACCTCGCTGACGACGCGGATGGTGTAGGGGAACTCGTCCTCGGGCGGGATGACGGGCAGGAGGGCCCGCTCCGCCAGCGCGCCGTGACCGATTTCCCGCCGTCCGGGGCCCCGCAGCGGGCGCGTCTCGCCGGTGGAGAACGGCGGGAAGTTGTAATGGTGCATATACCGCTTCGTCTCCTCCGGAGAGAGGTCGTCCAGCATCTGCTCCTCCCGGGGAGTGCCCAGCGTCGCCACGGAGAGGACCTGCGTCTCGCCGCGCGTGAAGAGGCCGGAGCCGTGCGTACGGGGCAGAAGGCCCACCTGCGCGGAGAGGGGCCGGATAGTGTACGGGTCCCGCCCATCCACCCGCAGGCCGTCCTCCAGAATCCGCCGCCGGACCACTTCCCGCGTGACCTCCTCAAACGCCTGCCAGATCAGCAGCGGCTCGGTCGTCTCGCCGAATTGCTCCTTCAGTTCGTTCATCAGGCCGTTGATGGCGGCGTTGCGGGCCGCCTTATCCGGCGCGTCGTAGAGGGCGGAGACGAGGCGGTCGCCGACGCGCTCCCGCACCTGGGCGACCAGTTCCTCCGGGACGGCGTGGGAGACGTAGGTGCGCTTGGGCTTGCCCACCGCCTGCTGCATCTCCTGCTGGACCGCGATGACATCCTGGATGGCCTGATGGCCCAGCCGGAGCGCCTCCAGCATCACCTCTTCGGAGACCTCATTGGCGCCGGCCTCCACCATCAGGATGGCCTCGGCGGTCCCGGCCAGCCGCAGGTCCAGGAGACTGCGCTCCATCTCCGGGATGGTCGGGTTGACGACCAGTCGGCCGTCAATGTAGCCGATGCGCGCAGCGCCCACCGGCCCACCGAAGGGGATGTCCGAGACCATCAGGGCGGCGGAAGCGGCGATGATGGAGAGGATGTCCGCCTGATGCTCCTCGTCCTGCGAGAGGGGCGTGACGATAATCTGCACCTCATGGCGCATGTCTTTTGGGAACAGCGGGCGCAGGGGACGGTCAGTCAGGCGGGCGATGAGGATGGCGCTCTCCGGGGGGCGGCCTTCCCGGCGCTGGAAGGAGCCGGGGATGCGGCCGGCGGCATAGAGTCGTTCTTCAAAATCCACCGTCAGCGGGAAGAAATCTATCCCTTCCCGCTCTTCGGCGGACATGGTGGCGGTGGCCAGCAGGACGGTGTCGCCGCAGCGGATGGTGACGGCGCCGCCGGCCTGCATCGCCAGATGGCCGGTTTGCAGAGTGAGGGTATGGTCCCCCAACCGGGTTATGAATGTGCGACTTTCCATTTACTTCCTCCATAGGTCCAGGGCCCGCATGGAGGTTAGAAACTGGGACATGGCCCGAGTCTCTGGCGAGACATGTCCCAATTCCGAACCTCCAGCCGGCCCCGGTGCGATTCAGGGTTGGGGCGGGCGGCTCTGCCGCCCGCCCCAATCCCTACAACTTTTCACTACTTCCGCAGGCCCAGTCGGCGGACAACCTCTTTGTAGCGTTCGGGGTCCGTTCGGCTCAGATAGGTCAGGTGACGGCGCCGCTTGCCCACCATCCGGAGCAACCCCCGCCGGGAATGCTCGTCGTGCTTGTGGGCCTTCAGATGCTCGGTCAACTGATTGATCCGGTGGGTCAGAATGGCAATCTGGACTTCCGGCGAGCCGGTATCTTGAGGCGAGCGGCCGTACTCCCGAATAATCTGTTGCTTCGCTTCCTTACTCAACGGCATACGGTTTTTCTCCCTCCTGCGGTCAGGCATCGGCGGTGCCGCTTCAGCCCCGCCGTTGACGAGGGTATTTTACCACATTTCAGGTAGCAGGCAAGCCGGAAAACGTAACTACCTACGCCAGGGGCTAAAAGCCCAATGGCCCTAACTTTTTCGGCGCGCTGGCCTCACCCCTCCCCCGGCCCCTCCCCTCTCCCAAACTTCGTTTGGGAGAGGGG
>CALDFY010000166.1 GCA_937942115.1 uncultured Anaerolineae bacterium
GCCAACCCCTACCCCCACAGCCTCCCCCACGCCGTCCCCGACACCTTCCCCCACCATTCCTCCGCCCGTCGGCAGGTGCGCCGTCCCCACCGACCCCGTCTTCCAGCCCGTCCTGGACCGGTTCCGGAGCCTCTATCCGACGGCCGACATCGGATGTCCCACCGGGCCTGCT
Source organism: uncultured Anaerolineae bacterium (assembly GCA_937942115.1). Lineage (GTDB taxonomy): Bacteria > Chloroflexota > Anaerolineae > B4-G1 > DUEL01 > SpSt-77. The sequence continues at coordinate 173 of CALDFY010000166.1, forward strand.
TTCAGCGTCCAGGGCGCCGTCCAGGAGTTCTGGGCCAGCGTGACCGACCCGAATCCCAACACCCACTACCGCAGCCTGATGGTCTGGCGGTCGGACAATCGGGAAATCTATGTGATAGACGGCGAGGACACGGCGGCTTCCCAGGGCCCGTTCCGGGCATACACCGACACCTGGGACGAAAGCCAGCCGGAAATCTACCCGAAATGTGCCCAGATGCGGGTGCCCGCCGGTTATCAGTTGCCCATCCGGGGATTCGGCAAAGTCTGGTGTATGAACGGTCTCTGGGACCCTATCGGCTGGCCCAATCAGCGGGAGTTGGGCAACACCCTGCTGGTTCAGCCAACGGCCGCCGGCCTGCTCCTGCGGGTCCCGGCTTCGGGGGTCTCCTATCTGGTGGTGCTGGACTACCGGGGGATGCAGGCGGTGACCGTGATGCGGTGAAAGCGCAGGATTCACCTTGCGCTGCCTGCGCTGTGGTGTAACAAATCTCCCCTCAAAACGTTTCAGAAGTAGCAGGAAGTGCAGGATTTATTCTGCCGAACCCCAAATCCAAAGGAGAGACATGAACCCGATGAAGCGTCTGTCCGTTCCGATCGTGCCGATGGCCTTGCTGCTGCTGGCCGCGCTGGCCTGCGGGCCGGTGACGACGGTCGTCGTCACGGCGACGCCGCCGCCGGAGATGCCGACCGCGACGCCCGTCGTTGCGGCCCCCACTGCCGCCCCGCCGACGGAGGCCCCGCCCCCCGAACCGACCACAGCGGCGGGCTGCACCCTGGGCGCCCGCTGGGTGGCCGATGTGACCGTCCCCGATAACACCGCCTTCGCGCCGGGTACCCCGTTCGTCAAAACCTGGCGCGTGCGCAACTCCGGGACCTGCGCCTGGGAGCCGGGCACCCGGCTGGTCTTCATCTCCGGCGACCCGCTGGGCGGCCCGCCGGCGGTGGACGTGCCCGCGCTGGCCCCGGGCGCGCAGACGGATGTGAGTGTGAGTCTGGTCGCGCCGGCCGTGCCCGGCACCTACCGGGCCAACTACCAGTTCCAGGCCCCCGACGGCACCCGCTTCGGCGCCGTCATCTGGGTCCAGATTGTGGTGCCCGCCCCGGCGACGGCCGCGCCCCCGACAGAGGCACCGACGGAGGCGCCGACCGCACCTCCTTCTCCCACACCTCCCATCGTTATCGTCACCCCCATTGTGCCGACCGTCATGATCCCTACGCAGGCTGACCTGACGGTTCAGGCGGTGGACTTCCGCCCGGCGGTCCCGTCCCCCGGCTCCACGTTTGCCATAGACATCCGGATCGCCAACAACGGGCTGGCCAATGCCTCCAATTTCAACGTACGGGCGGTCAAACAGGCCCGGGGGACGGCCTGTCCGGGGCCCGGTCTGGTCCTCTTTGACCGGCGGTTCAGCGTGAACGCGGGCCAGACCGCCACTTTCAGCGAGAACACCCGCATAGATGAGGCCGGGGACTATAGCATCTGTGTTGTCCTGGACCACACTGGGGAGATCCCCGAGACCAACGAGGCGAATAACACGTTCCAGAAGGACATTACCGTCGGCGTGCCGGACCTGTACCCGTTCTACATCGGTATGAACACATGGCATCCGCACGTGAATCAGGATGTCTGGGTCAGCATCACGCTCCGCAACGGCGGGAATGCGCCGGTTTCAAACTTTACCGTGCGATTGCTTCGGCAGTCCCCCGGCGCCGCCTGCCCCGGCGGCCCGGGTCTGGTCCTCTTTGACGACACCGCCTCGCTGGACGCCAACGGCTCCCAGGTCTTCGGGAAGACGATCCGGTTTACCGAAGCCGGGACCTTCCAGTTGTGCGCGATTCTGGACCACATGAACCGGGTGGCGGAGTCCAACGAGGGCAACAACGCCATCAAGTCGGACCAGAATGTGGTGGTGTCTCCGTAGTCTATCAGGTGACGGTCACTCCTTGGGGGTGACCGTCACCTTTCCGAATAGCGTCACCATACCAGGAGGAAAGGAGGATTGCCATGAACAGAAAAATGGATTCCTTCGCACCCATCCTGGTGACCGCTGGCCTGCTGCTGGCCGCGCTGGCCTGCGGGCCGCTGCCGACCCTGGTGGTCACCGCAACGCCGACGCCCCCAATCGCCTGCGCTCCTCCGCTCTGCCCGGAGGGCCAGGTACCGTTCTGCCCCGGCGAATGTCCGGGCGGCTGCGGACTGATCTGCGTCACCCCCACTCCGTCCGTTTCCCCGGAGGTCACTCCGCCGACCGAGGAGGTCACCCCGGCGGAGCCGACGACGGCGGCGGGCTGCACCCTGGGCGCCCGCTGGGTGGCCGATGTGACCGTCCCCGATAACACCGCCTTCGCCCCGGGCACCCCGTTCGTCAAAACCTGGCGGGTGCGCAACGCCGGGACCTGCGCCTGGGCGCCGGGCACCCGGCTGGTGTTCATCTCCGGCGCGCCGCTGGGCGGCCCGCCGGCGGTGGACGTGCCCGCGCTGGCCCCCGGCGCGCAGACGGACGTGAGTGTGAGTCTGGTCGCGCCGGCCGCGCCCGGCACCTACCGGGCCAACTACCAGTTCCAGGCCCCCGATGGCACCCGCTTCGGCGCCGTCATCTGGGTCCAGATTGTAGTGCCGGGGACGCCGACGGCCACGGCGGCGCCGGTCTGCACGCCCCCGCCCTGCCCCCCGGGCGGCGTCCTGACCTGCCCGACCCCGGGGGCTTGCCCCGGCGGCTGCGGCGTGGTCTGTGTGACGCCCACCGCGCCGCCTTCGGGGCTGGCGATCCTCTCCTTCACTGCGGAGGTGGTGGGGGACCTGCCCCCGGCGGGGAAGCGGATCCGGTTCTCCTGGCGGACGACGGGCGCAACGCATGCGGGCATCTGGAGCGGCACCCAGATGCGCTTCCCCCGGTACTGGGAGGCGACGCCGCCCGGCGAGGGGACGCTGACGGTGGACATCGGGATGACCTACTACCGCGACCCCACGATGACGCTGGAGGCGCAGGATGCGGCAGGCAACAGGGTACAGGCGACCGTCGTGGTTCCCTGGGCCTGTCGGTACGCTTACTTCTTCCCCACCACCGAGCGGACCTGTCCGGCCTACGAGGCCAGCACTACCTGGGCGGCCGAGGAGCCCTTCCAGCACGGGCGGATGATCTGGCTCCAGGAGGTGCGCACCGAATCTACGGTGTATCGGGACCTCATTCTCGTCCTCTACGATGACGGTCGCTTTGAGAAGTACCCGGATACTTTTGAGGAGGGCGAGCCGGAGAGCGACCCGACCATTGTGCCCCCGCCGGGGCTATATCAGCCCATCCGGGGTTTTGGCGAACTCTGGCGCACCAACAGCGGCGTGCGCGACCGGCTGGGCTGGGCCACCGCCCCTGAGCAGGGGTTCTATACCCAGTGGCAGATGCAGATTGCCGAGTCCATCGGCATCCCCTTCTACGTGCGGCGGCTGGACGGGCGGATCATCAAGGCGGCGGGTTGGGACGTGCCGTCTACGTGGCAGTTGGTGCCGTAGGGGGCAGGAGGCAAGAGGCAGGAAGCAAGAGGCAGGAAGCAAGAGGCAGGAAGCAAGAGGCAGGAAGCAAGAGGCAGGAAGCAAGAGGCAGGAAGCAAGAGGCAGGAGGCAAGAGGCAGGAAGCAAGGGGCAGGAAGCAAGGAAGGGGGTGCATATGCGATGAGCGATAAGCGATAAGCGATCAGCGATATGCGATATGCGATCAGCGATACGCGATAGGGGGTGTGCGATGAAGGCCAAACTCTTGTTGAGCCTCGGGCTGGCCGCGCTACCTCTGGCGCTGGCATTGGGGCTGCTGGCGCTGAACGGACCACCGGCGGCGCGGGCGGCAGGCGAGACGTTTATTGTGAATAGCAATGCGGATGTCTCGGATGCCAGCCCTGGGAACTGCGTGTGTCAAACATCCACAGGCGTATGTACCCTGCGCGCCGCCATCCAGGAGGCCAACGCCTGCGCCGGCCCGCAGACGATCAAATTCGGCGGTCCCTGGCTGATTACCCTGACCACGGCGCTTCCCGCCCTCACCGATAACGGCACCGTGATTAACGGCAGCGACTGGTGGGGCGTGGGCTCCGGGCTGGGATTGCCCATGGTCTGGCTGGACGGTGAGGGCCGCGCATTCAACGGCCTGGTGATCACCGCGTCCAACTGCGCCGTCTACGGGCTGGTCGTCAAGAGTTTTGGGGGCCACGGCGTTTATCTGCACAGCGGCGCCCAGAATAACCGCATCGGCGGGACCGGCACCCACCAGCGCGTCGTCATTTCCGGCAATGGTCAGAACGGGGTGCGGATTGAAGGGGCGAACACGATCAACAATACTGTGGAGGGGTGCTACATCGGCACCGAGCCGGAGGGAACAGCCAACCCACCTGGCCCCGCTGACTGGAGCAACGGCTGGCATGGGGTCAGTATCTGGGAAGGGGGCAGCAACTTCATCCGTGATAACCTGATTGCCGGTAACGGCTGGAGCGGCATCGCGGTAGACTATGCCGCGAAAGACCTGTTCCAGAACAACCATATCGGCATGGACGTTCGTGGTCAGCCGCTGGGCAACGGGTTCTACGGCATTCACATCGCCCACAGCGCAATGCCGGTCATCGTCTCCAACACCATCGCCTTCAATGGGCGGGGCATCCACGTGGAGGGAAACAGCAGTCCGTGGATCTACAGCAACCTCATCTACGGCCACAATGCGTCCAGGGGTAGTCTGAACCGTTCGGGGTCGGGAGGCGGCATCCTTTGCGATAATTCCTCTCCCATCATCTCCTCCAACGTCATCACGAACAACGTCGCGCACACAGGTACCGACAAGAGCGGCTATGGTGGTGGCATCGCGCTTTGGTATTGTGATGGCAGCAGGATCAGCGGCAGCCGGATCGTTAGCAACACAGCCAACACTGCTGGCGAGGGATACGGTGGGGGCCTCTTTGCGGAGGGGGGCGGGATTACGATAACCGCCAACACTATCATGAGCAACACCGCCGGTGCCCCTACTACCGACAGCCGGGGCGGTGGCCTTGACCTTCAGTATGGATATGGAAGCAATGCCCTGATCGCCGGCAACGTGATCCGCGGCAACCTGGCCGCCGCCGACGGCAAGGGCTACGGTGGAGGTCTACGGCTCTTTTACAGCAAGGCCATCGTGGATAGCAACGTCATCATCGGCAATCGTGCAACTTACGGTGGGGGCATAGACACCACAAATAGCGCGTTCTTTACCGCCACCAACAACTTCCTTGCCCAGAACTCCGGAGGGGGAGTATATTGCTGGGCACTTCCTGGCCCTTCCTATGGGCTGCTGGTCCACAACACCATCGCTCAGGACGGTCTTGCCGGTGTATGGTTGATGCAGAACTCTTCGCTCACGCTCACCAATAACATCATTGTCAGCCACACCACCGGCATCTATGCCCGGTCAGGTTTCACAAACAGCGTCCTCGCGGATTACACGCTGTTTTACGGAAATACCCATGATACCGAAGGTAGCATCATCACCAGCACCCACGCCATCACCGGGCGCGATCCGCTGTTCTTGGACCCGGCCACAGGGAACTATCATCTGCGCGCCGGCTCGCCGGCAGTTGACGCCGGCATCACTGTTCCCTGGCTGGCCGAAGACATAGACGGCGACCCCCGGCCCATCGGTGCCGGCTATGACATCGGCGCAGATGAAGCACGCTTCGTTTACCTGCCGCTGGTGCTGCGGAACGACTGAAGAGGAGCAGGGGACAGTACCTCTGCTCCTCCGAAACCCTCCGGCGTTCCGGGTACTCACTCCGGACTGCACTCCAGGGCAAACTGCGGAAGTCCTGTTTTCTTTGTGCTCTTTGTGTCTCCGTGTGAGATACCTACCCCGGAGGCGGTGGGTACTTCAGCCCGCTGCCAGTGTTGAAGAGGACCACCCGCTCGCCGGGGTCTATCCAGCCCTCCTCCAGCAGGACCCGCAGCGCGGCCAGCGTCGCGCCGCCCTCCGGGCAGGCGAAGACCCCCTCCGTCCGGCCCATCCACTGCTGGGCCTCCAGTAGCGCCTCGTCGGGGACGGCGACGGCGGTCCCGCCGCTGGCCCGCAGGGCCCGCAGGATGAGAAAATCCCCCACCGCCGCCGGGACCCGCAGCCCGGCCGCGACAGTCCGGGCGTCCTCCCAGGGCGCGGCGAACTCCTCCCCGGCGTGGAACGCCCGCACGATCGGCGCACAGCCCGTGCTCTGGACCGTCACCATCCTCGGGCGACGGTCGCCGATCCAGCCCAGTTGGGCCATCTCCTCAAACGCCTTCCACATCCCCACCAGTCCGGTCCCGCCCCCGGTGGGGTAGATGATGACGTCAGGCAGGTCCCCGCCCAACTGCTCGGCCAGTTCGTACCCCATCGTCTTCTTCCCCTCCAGCCGGTACGGCTCCTTCAGGGTGGAGAGGTCAAACGCGCCGCGTTCCGCCACCTGCCGCCGGGCCTCCCGCCCGCAGTCGGTAATGAGGCCGTCCACCAGGACCACCTCCGCGCCCAGAGCGCGGCACTCGGCCAGGAACGGGGCCGGGACGTCGCGGGGCATGAAGACGGAGAGGCGCAGGCCGGCGCGGGCGGCGTAGGCGGCCGCCGCGCCCGCCGCGTTCCCCGCCGACGGGATGACCATCTCCCGTACCCCCAGTTCCCGGGCCCGGGAGACGGCCACCGCCAGCCCGCGCGCCTTGAAGGACGCGGTCGGGTTGAGGCTCTCCTCTTTAATGTAGAGATGGGGCATCCCCAGTTCCGCCCCCAGCCGTCGGGCGGGGAGAAGGGGAGTGAACCCCTCGCCCAGGGTGACGATGTGGGCCTCATCCCGCACCGGCAACAGGGCCCGGTAGCGCCAGAGGGAGGGCTCCGGGCCGATCAGACGCTCCCGCCCCAGCCGCCGCGCCGCATCCAGGTCGTAGCGGGCCAGGAGCGGCCGACCACAATCGGGGCAGGCCTGCCAGAGATGGTCGGCGTCATATGTTTTGCCGCAGAGAGAGCATTCCAGATGGGTCAGAAAGGTCTTCATGGCGAGTGACTGTTCAGCCTCACCCCACCCCCGGCCCTTCGGGTTACCCCCTCCCCTCTCCCGAACTTCGTTCGGGAGAGGGGAGTGGGTCAGGGGGAGGGGTGAGGCCGAGGTTACTATGGCGGCTCATCAACCTCAGCAGGACGATTTCCGGCGGGGCCAGGAAACGGGCGCGCGGCGCACCCTTCCCCTCCACGCCGACCCCCCGACTGACGTAGAGGGTGGAGGGGCCGTCGCGATACAGTCCGGCCTCGTACCGTTTCCAGAAGGCCGAACTGGTGACCAGCGCGCCGAAGAGGGGCAGGCGGAGTTGTCCGCCGTGCGTGTGTCCCGCCAGGTGCAGGTCTATCCCCAACTCCGCCGCCAGCGGGAAGAGGTCGGGGGAGTGGTAGAGGAGAATCTGGAATTCCCCCGCGCCGCCGATGCTTTCCACCAGCCGCCGCAGGCGCTCCCCGTCCCGCCGATGGTCGGCCGTACAGCGGACCCCCAGCAGCCGCAGCCGGTGGCCCTTCACCTCCACCTCCGTCACCTCATCCACCAGCCAGGTGATGGGGAGTCCGGCGAAGATGTGGGGGACGACGTCCGGGCGGTCTACGGGCGGGCTTCCGATAACGGCCCAGGTCGGGGCGACGGCGGCCAGTTCGGCCAGCAGGTCCCGTACCCCCTGACGGGCCGGGCCGTCGTCCACCGAGGAGAGGTTCAGGTAGTCGCCCGTCAGAAAAATCAGGTCAGGAGCCAGCGTCCGGACGGTCTCCAACAACCGCCGCTCCCGGGGGGTCCAGCCCTCAAAGTGGATGTCCGAGAGGTGGAGCACCCGCAGCGGCTCCCCGCGCTGCAGTTTGGGCGACGCTATCTCCAGCGAGGTGACGGTCAGGCGGAACGGCTCCACCCAGGTGGCGTAGATTTGGATGACGGTGATGCCGGCCTGGAGGATGACCGTCAGGACGGCCAGCGGGGTCATTGGAGGGGCAGGGGATGCAGGGGCAGGGGCAAGCCCTGCCCCTACAATGGCCGATGGATGGGCAACCGCGAGGGTTGCCCCTGCGTATCCCAGGCCGAAGGCCAGCGCGGCCCGCAGGAGGGCCAGGGCCAGCAGGGGCGGCGTGACCGGGCCGAACGACCGGCCCCGGCGGGGCAGCAGGGCCAGGGAGACCCCGTCCCCGAGGATGGCGGCCCCCAGGCAGAGGCCCACCGCTGCCTGGAGGGACGGCCCGCCCCAGGGCCAGGCTCCGATGGCGGCGATTCCCGCCAGCGCGGGGGCGACCGAAAGGGGCGGGATACGGCCCAGAATTTCGCTAATCAGCAGGGCCAGGTGAAGAACGCCGGATGGATGCCTGTGGTCTATGGTCTGTGGTCTGTCGTCCATTCCCCGCAGGGGTAGATGAGGGGTTCGGCCGCCAGGGCGGTCAGCGCGGCGGCGACACCGGGGCGGGAGGGCTTCCCATCCCGCGCGATGGCCCATTCCACCGCGCGGAGGGCGTGCCGGGCCGCCGCGTACGCCGGGAGGGCCAGGTCGCCGGGGGGGATGCCCAGAGAGATTTCGGTGCAGGCGGCGACGAAGCCGGCGCAATCGGGCAGGTTCTGCGGGCGGGGCCAGGGGGTGACCGCGCGGGCACTGGCCGCCGCGTCCCCGGCGACGGCCCGAAACTCGTCGGCGGCCAGGTCGGGCCCGCCCACAAACTCCCCCGCCCAGCCCCCCGCGCGCAGCGCGACCAGCAGTTCGCCGCAATCCACCGGTGGCGCGTCGCAGAAGAGGACGGGGGGAAGGTCGCGCCGGCGGGCCGCGTCGGCGGGCGGGCCGAGGGGCCGGAGGGCCCGCCCGCGCGCCGCCGCTACCCGTATGAGCGCCTCCCCCAGCGGGCCCCCGTCGGTGACCAACCCCGCCTCCGTCACCCCCTCCAGCATCCGGGCGGCCAGCGCATCCGCGTCCGGGCCGATGCGGACGGCCGTCCCCGGCCCGGAGGTCAGCGCGGGGTCCAGTACGGCGGGGGCCAGCAGCGGCAGCCCCTCGCGGGCGTAGACAGGGAGGGCGGCGCGCGTCGTCCCTTCCCGGAAGTGGCCGATAACGGCCACGACCTGGGGGTCCACGGCCAGTTTCTCCGCCTGCTGGCGGGCCATTTGGGGGTCGGCGCCGTCGTCGTAGGCGACCAGTTCCACCGAGTATCCGGCGACCCCGCCCGCCGCGTTGGCCTCCCGCAGGGCCAGCCGGACGGCGGCGAAGAGGCCGTAGCCCACGTAGCGGTAGCGGCCCTCAAAGGGGGCTACCAGCCCGATTTTGACCGTCGGGCGGGTCGCGCCGGGGGCCCGGCAGGCTGCCAGCAGGAGCAGGCAGAGGGTCCAGAGAGCCAGAACGGCACGCCCCTTCGGTTTGCGCTTTACTACGAGCCGGAAACGGCACTCCACTTCGTTTCGTGCCTTACTACGAGCGGGCAGGTAGAGGGTTCAGAGGGCCAGAACGGCACGCCCCTTCGGTTTGTGCCAAAAACAGCACTCCACTGCGTGTCGTGCCTTACTACGAGCAAACGACCGGCACTCCACTGCGTTTCGTGCCTTACTCCGAGCGGATGCGCCGAATTTCAAAGACGACGGGGTTCCAGGCGTCGGGGCAGGCATGGGTGGCGACATCCGGGTCCTCCAGCCAGGGGAAGGTCGCCCCGTAGCGCATGGCGAAGACTTTGGGGAGCATGGAGTACAGGGCACTGATGCAGATTTTCCCCTGGACGGTCAACCCGTCAAAGACCACCTCGTCGCCGACCTGATGCCCGGCGGCGCAGCGGCCCTCCTGCCGGATGACACGGGCGATGATGATGTAGCCGTTATCGGGGGGTTTCTCGGACATAGAGCTCCTTTGACCACCGGGCATTTTGGCAATCCCGCCCGGAAGGTCATCTCAAATCATACCCGGAGGCCAGCAGGTTGAGGATCAGGTAGACAGGGATACGCGTCCCGGCGATCACCGGCTTGCCTAAAGGATGTCAGGGTTGACTTCAATTCTGCTCTTCATTCTCCACCTCCAGGGGGTATCGGGCTGTTCGGCCCCTGAGGGGGCTTCGCAAGAGCGCGGCCGCCGGGGGTAGGGTGAAGAAGGAGCGACCTGCAAAATCCCCGTTCATCCGCGTCCTATTCCTCCGCCAGCGGGATCTCCTCCCCGCAGGCCGTGCAGCGCGCGATGCCCCTGCGGGCCTCCGTCATCAGGCCACCGCAGGCCGGGCAGGGGATGGGCAATGGCCGCTGCCAGACCCAGAAGTTGCAGGTCGGGTAGTTGACGCAACCGTAGCCCGTCCGCCCTTTACGGGTCCGCTTCTCCACCAGGTCGCCGCCGCACTGGGGACAGGTCACCCCCACCTTCTCCTGCCAGGGTTCGGTGTAGCGGCAGTCCGGGAAGCGGGAGCAACCGATGAACTTCCCGTACCGGCCCCAGCGGATGGTGAGCGGCGCGCCGCACTCGGGACAATCCCGTCCCACCTGGGCCGACTCCAGTTCCACCTTCTCTATCCGCTGGTCGGCCTGGGCGACCTGAAGGGCGAAGGGCCGGTAGAACTCCCGCACCACCGGCACCCACTCCCGCCGACCGGCAGCAATCTCATCCAACTGCTCCTCCATTTGCGCGGTGAAGCCGTAGTCCATAACCTCCGGGAAGTGTTCCACCAGCAGGTCGTTGACCAGGAAGCCGGTCTCGGTGGGGACCAGTCGCTTCCCCTCCCGGCGCACGTACCCGCGCTGCTGGATGGTCGCCAGGATGGGCGCGTAGGTGGACGGACGGCCGATGCCGTACTCCTCCAGCGCCCGGACCAGCGTCGCCTCGGTGTAGCGGGGCGGCGGCTGGGTGAAGTGCTGTTCGGGGATGAGCCGGACCAGGTCCAGCACCTCTCCGACCGTCAGCGGCGGGATTTGCTGGACGGGCTCCTCTTCCTGCACGTCCTCGTCCTTTGCCTCTTCGTACACCATCAGGAAGCCGGGGAAACGGAGCGTGGAGCCGGTGGCCCGGAAGAGATAGGGGCGCTCGCCCTCCGCCGGGCCGGCCTCCACCTCCACCGTCATCGTGTCGTAGAGCGCCGGGGGCATCTGGCTGGCGACAAACCGCTGCCAGATCAACTGATAGAGCCGGTACTGCTCCCGGGTCAGTTGATCCTTGATGGCCTCCGGCTCCCGGAAGACGGAGGTGGGCCGGATGGCCTCGTGGGCCTCCTGCGCGCCCTTCACTTTGGTCTTGTAGACGGGGGGCTGAGGGGGAAGGAAGTTCTCCCCGTACCGGCGGGCAATGTACTGGCGCGCTTCGGCCTGCGCCTGTTCGGCCACATTGGTGGAGTCGGTGCGCATATACGTGATGAGGCCCACCGGCCCGCTCCCGTCCAGGTCAATCCCCTCGTAGAGTTGCTGGGCGATGCGCATGGTCCGGGTGGCGGTGAAGCCCAGCCGTCGGGACGCTTCCTGCTGCATCGTACTGGTGGTGAAGGGGGGCGACGGTTGCCGCCGACGCTGGCCCTCTTTGACCGAAGCGACGATGTAGACCGCCCGCTCCAGTTCCTCCACCACCGCGCGGGTGGCCGGTTCGTCCTTCAGGTTCACTTCCTCCCCACGAATGCGGTGGAGTTTGGCCAGGAATGAACGGCGGCGATCCTCCCGTTTGGCCAGTTCGGCCTGGATAGACCAGTACTCCTCGGGGACGAAGTTCTGGATTTCCCGCTCCCGCTCCACGACCATGCGCACGGCGACGGACTGGACCCGACCGGCGCTGAGGCGGCTGCGGACTTTGCGCCACAATAGCGGGCTCAGACTGTAACCGACCAGTCGGTCCAGGATGCGCCGGGCCTGCTGGGCGTTGACCAGGTTCATATCAATCCCGCGCGGGTGGGCGAACGCTTCCTCTATGGCCGACTGGGTGATCTCGTGGAAGACGACCCGACGCAGTTGGTGCGGGCGGATGCCGACGGCTTCGGTCAGATGCCAGGCGATGGCTTCGCCCTCCCGGTCCGGATCGGTGGCGAGATAGACCTCGGCGGCTTTCTTCACCTCCTCCGCCAGTTCCTTCACCACCTGCTTTTTCTCTTTGGGTACCCGGTAGGTGGGCTTAAAATCGTTCTCCACATCCACCGACATAGAGGACCGCAGGAGGTCGCGAATGTGCCCCACCGACGCGCGGACGGTGTAACCCTTGCCCAGGAACCGACCGACAGTGCGGGCCTTGGCGGGGGATTCCACGATGACCAGCCGGCCCTCCGGCTTGGGCGGGGGGGGCGGGTCTATGCCCTTGTGGGCCGGCGTGGCGCCTATGCGGAAGAGGGCCGTCCCGCAGACTGGGCAGGTGCCGCGCGTGGCGGGCCGCCCCCCGGCAGTGAAGACCGGCTCGGGGTCTTTCAGCGGTCGTTTCTCTTTACAGCGGACACAGTAGGCTTCCAGAACATTCTCGGTGTGTTCGGTCATTCGCGAAAAGCCTCCTCAGGTAGGGTCGCATGTCGCAGGGAGCAAGGAGCAGAGTCGCATGTCGCAGGGAGCAGGGCGCACTATACACCCGCTGCGGTTTTCAAGCGCTTCCAGAGGGCCTCCACATCGGGACCCAATCGGGCTGCCCAGCGGTCAATGGAGGGAAAATCAAAGACCGACGTCCACTCCGGTTCCTCGTTCAGCCGCACGGCAACCGGGATATCCCGAATGTCCTGTTCGTGTTTGAACGAGCGCCCCTCTTTCCATGCCATCAGTTTACCGACGATGACGGCGTAGGGGATTCTCAAACGTTCCAGTGTCTGAAGGATGTCCAGGTATAACTCAAAAGGGGCTTCACCCATCATGCTGCAATCTCTCAAACATTCAATTCGTAATCGGATAAATGGGGATAGGCGCGGCGCAGGCGGTCCCGCACCGTATCCAGCCAGAGCGCCTGCAACTCCATCAGGGTGCGAAGCCGCTGCTCAGGCGGCAGACGCATCAGCAGGCGAATCTGCTCTTCATCAGCGGGGCCCAATGCTCTCACGTTTCACTCACCCAGCGCGCGACCGCTTCCCGGAACAGTCGGAGATCGTCCAGGTCCTCCCGGAGGACGCGATACACTCTCCGATCGTCCACCTTCCAGTACAAATGCACCAGCAGGTTGCGGAAACGGGCCATGGCCTGGAGCCGTTCGCTCAGGTCGGGCGGAAGGATGCCCATCTCCTTCAGGACGGCAAAGCAATCGGCGTAGTCCCGGGGGGCCCGCCCGCCTCCCCGAGCGACCAGATGCTGGCAGATGTCCACTGCGGCCTCTGTCGCTACCACCAGCAGATACTTGGCGCTCTCGGTGTTGCGGTAGTCGGCCAGGAACTCCTCCTCCGGCAACGCGCCCAAGCGTGCAGCCTTCTCCTGGGCTTCCGCCATCCGTCCCAGAAGGTCCCGAATCCGCTCCAGATTCCATTTCATCGGACCAGTTCCTCAAAGTACCGCCGGGCGAAAGGGGCAAAGTCAAAATAGACGTCCCACGTCCGTTCCACGAACTCCGCGTAGGCTTCTTCATCCCGTATCAGAACAGGACGGCCCCGGGTCACGTGGTAGCGGAATCCCAACGGCGCATCGTTGACCACCCGCACATCTATCGGGAACGGAGCGAAGGACGCCAGTCGGTCCGCCAGCCGATTCTCCCGGTCCCAATCCTCCCCGGCGGGCCAGACCCTCCGGTCCACCACCAGGGCGATGTCCAGGTCGCGAAACGGAAGCCCCTCGGCGGCGGAGCCGTAGAGGACGGCCGCGACCAGCCCGTCTACGGATGCCAGTGCTTCGGCGATACGGGCCAGCAGGTCGTCCAGTACCTCCGGCGAGGCCTCGTAGCGACGGAATTCCTCCACTACAGCGCTCCGTTTCGGCCCATCTCCCGCAGCCGCCGCACCACCTCCCGCACCTCCTGTTCCCGCTCCACCGGGCAGATGAGCAGCGCGTCGTCGGTATCCACGATAATCATATCCTCCAGGCCGATGGTGGCAATCAGGCGGCGGCCGCCGAAGACAATGGTGTTGCGGGTCTCCAGGCCCACATGCTCGCCGACGACCACGTTGCCATCAGCGTCGGCGGGGAGAATCTCCCGCATGCTGGACCAGTTCCCCACGTCCGACCAGCCGATGTCCACCGGAATCACCACCACATCCTGCGCGCCTTCCATGACGCCGTAGTCAATGGACTGGGGCACCAGTTCCGGCCAGAGCCGCGCCAGGGTCGGCTCGTAGGCGGGGGTGCCCAGCACACCGTCTATCTGCATCAGGACGTCATAGAGGTCCGGCATCTGACGGGCGAATTCCTCCATAATCCGGTCCACCCGCCAGATGAACATGCCGCTGTTCCAGGTGTAGAGGCCGGATTCCACCATCTGGAACGCCGTCTCCGGGCTGGGCTTCTCGGTGAACCGCATAGCGCGGAAGACGGCGAACCCGTCCACCTCATAGAGTTGTTCCCCCTGCTGGATGTAGCCGAAGCCGGTGGAGGGGAAGGACGGGGTGATGCCCAGGGTGACCAGGTGGCCCTTTTCGGCGACCTGCGCGGCGGCCGTCAGCGCCCGGCGGAAGGTCTCCACGTCCCGGATGAAGTGGTCGGCGGTGAGGACGACCATCACGGCCTGCGGGTCGCGGCGGCGCAGGTGGACGGCGCCCAGGCCGATGGCGGGGGCCGTCCCCTGCCCGACCGGCTCCACCAGGAAGTTCTGGCGGGGGAGTTCCGGTGCCTGGAGGAGAAGGGACTCCAAGTGCTCTTCTCCGGTCACTACGAAAATCTCTTCGGGCTGGAAGAGCGGCGCGATGCGGTCTACCGCGTGCTCAAACATGGTTCGTTCGCCCACCAGGGTGAGGGCCTGTTTCGGGCGGGCGCGGCGGCTGAGCGGCCACAGTCGCGTGCCGCCGCCGCCGGCCATAATCAGGGCATAGTAGGAACTCATAGGCCTCCTTTACCAGAGAAATCGGCGGGGATTCTGGCGGGCGGCTATGCCGCCCGCCAAAATCCCCGCTATGCCGCCACGTACTTCATCCCCCCCACCTGCCGTACCATCCCCTTCAGTTCCATCAGCGCCAGGGTGCTGGTGACCTGGGCCACCGGGAGGCCGACCGCGCGGGTCAGGTCGTCCACGTGGACGGGCTCCGCGCTCAGATGGGCCAGGAGCAACGCCTCCGTCTCCGTCGCGGGCAGGGCCTGACGGGCCTCCTTCTGCTCAGCGACCATCGTCAGGTTCAGTTCCCGCAGGATGTCGGCCGCGTCCAGAACCGGTTTGGCGCCGTCCTGGATGAGGCGGTTGGTGCCCGCGCAGCCGGCGGAGAGAATGGAGCCGGGGACGGCAAAGACGTCCCGGCCCTGCTCGGCGGCGTAGTCGGCAGTGATGAGGGCCCCGCTATCCCGCCCCGCCTCGGTGATGAGGACGCCCAGACTCAGCCCGCTGATGATGCGATTGCGCGGGGGGAAATTCCCCGGCTCCGGTGGGGTGCCCGGCGGGTATTCGGTGACCAGCGCGCCCTGCCCGGCGATGCGCCGGGCCAGGTCCCGGTGCTCCGGCGGATAGACCAGGTCAATCCCGCAGCCCATGACGGCGACCGTGCGCCCGCCGGCCTCCAGCGCAGTCTGGTGGGCCACTGCGTCTATCCCCCGAGCCAGCCCGCTGACGATGGTGATGCCGCTCTGGGCCAGCACCGTCACCAGCCGCCGGGTGACCTCCCGCCCGTAAGTGCTGGCGCGACGGGTGCCTACCACCGCCACCGCCCAGGCATCCTCCGGCTTCAGTTCCCCCCGGATGTAGAGGATGGGCGGTGGGTCGGGAATCTCCGCCAGCAGGCGGGGGTACGCCTCATCCTCCCAGGTGAGGATGTGGGCGCCCACGGCCGCCACCCGCCGCAGTTCCCGGTCCAGGTCCACCCGGGCGCGGGTTTCCAGCAGATTCTCCAGCGACCGGCGGTCCAGCCCGACGCGGGCCAGCATTTCTGCCGGCGCGTGCCAGGCCCGCTCCACGTCTCCAAAGGCGTCTATCAGCATCCGCAGGCGGGCCGGGCCGATGCCCCGCACCAGGTTAAAGCCGACGTAGTAGCGCTCCCTTCCGGCCATATTTTCCTCACACCAAGACACAAAGGCGCAAAGAAATTTTTAATTTAAATCTTCGTGTCTTTGTGTCTTTGTGTCTTTGTGTGATGTTCGTCTTCCAGCAATCCCGGCAGGGGGACGATGACCATGCGGCGGGCGCTCAGGTCCAACTGACGCACCACGTCCTCCACCGCCGGGATGAGTACCTCCCCGCGCGGCCCCTGGACCACGTAGACATCGTTGGCGCCCGTCTCCATAACCTCCACCACCCGGCCCAGGAACTCCCCCCCGTCGGTGAAGACCTCCACGCCGACGACCTGGAAGTAGTAGTATTCTCCTTCCTGCAGGGGGACGGCGTCTTCCAGGGGAATCTGGACCAGCAGGCCGCGCAGGGCCTCGGCGGTGTTGCGGTCGTCGCAGCCGGCGAGTTTGATCAGCGCGGCCCCCTGGTGGAATCGGACGGACTCCACCGGATAGGGGCGGGCCTGCGGGCCCAGGTAGAAGACGCGATGGAGATGGAGCCGCTCCGGGTAGCCGGTGAGGATTTCCATGCGCATCTCGCCCCGGACGCCGTGGGGGCGGAGGATGCGGCCGACGGTCAAGAAGCGGGGCTCAGTGGGCCGAGGCGGCGGCCCTGAGCCCCGCGCGGTTTCGGGCTCTCTCCTGGAAAAGGGGGAACGTTGGCGATCAGACGATTTCCAGGGTGACCCGCTTCCCCTGCTTGGCAGCGAGGACGCGAACGAGGGTGCGAATCGCATTGGCGGTTCGCCCGTCCTTTCCGATGATGCGCCCCATATCCTCCGGGGCGACCCGGAGTTCCAGAACGAGCGCGGCCTCTCCCTCAATCTCGGAGACCTGTACCTGGTGCGGCTTATCGGCCAGCGCCTTGGCGATGTACTCAACCAGGTCTTTCATTGCGGACATAGTAGACCTCCATGACGGTGGTGAATGGGCGGTTTACGAAGGTGAGGTTCCAGGTGGGAACAGGTCTCTCAGCTCTTCCCCCTTCCCCTCGGCTATCGTTCGGGCGCGGGAATCCCCCCCGCCACGGTCCGCTGGCCCGGATAGCCAGAGCGAGGCCGTGCCCTGAAAAACGATCGGTCAGGCGGCCGCCTCCGCGACCCGTGTTTCCAGGGGTTCTCCCGCCTTCAGACGGGCGAATCGGGCCAGCGTCCCACTTTTTTCCAGCAAGCGGGCGACGGCCTCCGTCGGCTGAGCGCCGACACTCAGCCAGTAGAGCGCCCGCTCTTCCTGAATCTGCACCGTCTCCGGCTCCGTGCGGGGGTTGTAGAAGCCGATGGCCTCAATGTACGCCCCGTCCCGGGGAGCCCGCGAGTCGGTGACGACAATCCGATAACTGGGTTGCCCCTTGGCGCCGACGCGTCGCAATCGGATTTTGACCATGCTCCTCCTGGGTGTTGGTAGATTGGGATTTGGAAATGGGTAGATGGGTATCCCGGGGGTGGGAATCTCTCCTCCCACTCCCGGCTACTTTCAGCATACACCATCACTTTTATTTTGTCAAATCGGGTAACTGCCTACTGTCATTGCGAGTACTCCTACGCAGGGGCGCATTCTGGCGAGTCAGAAACGGCAATGGCTTGCGTAGCGCAGGCCGCCAGGCCTGTCAGTGCAGGCGAACAGCCTGCACTACGCCCTGGATGTTTCTGGGTAGCCCCGAGGGGACGAAGCAATCCCTCTCAGCCTGTGAGAGATTGCTTCAGCCGCTACGCGCTCTACCCGGAAACTTGGGGCGCGAGATTCGTCTTATGCTCTCTGCCCCTGTGCCTCCGGGATTGCGTTAACTTTTAAGGTTAGATTCGGCTCTCTGCTTCCCGCCGCTCTGGGCGCCGATGGGAAATCGGCCTCCATGGACGCTTCGCGCCGGGCGTCAACCGGCGTTGATGCCCTTCTGGGGAGGTCAGCACAGTCCGACCTTGTGAGGACCCTCCTGTTCACCCCCCGAACATCCGCGCCAGGCCGGAGAGAAGGCCGCGCCCCCGGCTCATCTGCTTCAGCATCCGCTGCATCTGGCGATATTGATTCAGCAGCGCGTTGACCTCCTGGACGGTGGTCCCGCTCCCCCGGGCGATGCGCCGTTTCCGGCTGGCGTTCAGAATGCGCGGGTTCCGCCGTTCCTCTGGGGTCATGGAGAGGATGATGGCCTCCACTCGCCGCAGTTGCCGCTCCGCCTCCTTCGGGTCTACGGCGCCTGCGATACTCCCCATCCCCGGCATCATCTCCAGAACCTGGGTCACCGGCCCCATCTTGCGCACCTGACGCAGTTGCTCCAGGAAGTCCTCCAGGTCAAACTCCGCCTCCTGGATTTTCTCCGCCATCCGGCGGGCCTGCTCGGCGTCAAAAGCCGCCTCCGCCCGCTCAATGAGGGTCAGCACGTCCCCCATCCCCAGGATGCGGGAGGCCAGCCGCTCCGGGTGGAAGGGCTCCAGCGCGTCGGCCTTCTCGCCCGTCCCCAAAAACTTAATGGGGACGCCGGTGACGGCCCGCATGCTGATAGCCGCCCCGCCGCGCGCGTCGCCGTCTATCTTGGTCAGGATCAGGCCGGTGAGGCCCAGCCGCTGGTGGAAGCCGGAGGCGATGTTGACCGCTTCCTGCCCGGTCATTGCGTCGGCCACCAGCAAAATTTCCACCGGGCGGACCTGCCGGGCGACGGCCTCCAGTTCCCGCATCATCTCCTCGTCAATCTGGAGGCGACCGGCGGTATCCAGGATGACCACGTCGTAGCCCCGGCGGCGGGCCTCCTGTACGCCCCGGGCGCAGATAGACGGCGGGTCTGCGGAGACCCCTTCGCTGTAGAC
The DNA here is from genome assembly GCA_937942115.1 of uncultured Anaerolineae bacterium. Lineage (GTDB taxonomy): Bacteria > Chloroflexota > Anaerolineae > B4-G1 > DUEL01 > SpSt-77. Next base: position 19,032 of record CALDFY010000166.1, read on the forward strand.
GGGAAGCCCCAGTTGGCGGCCCAGCACCTCCAGTTGGGTCACCGCCGCCGGGCGGTAGGTGTCGGCGGCGACCATCAGCGGCAGATGCCCCCGCTCCTTGAGGTGGCGGGCCAGTTTGGCGACCGTCGTCGTCTTGCCGGAGCCCTGCAGGCCGACGGCCATAATCACGTAGGGCGCCGGCCCCTTCAGTTCCAGCCGCCCCGGCTCCCCCAGGGTAGCGACCAGTTCCTCGTAGACGATTTTAATGACCTGCTGGGCCGGACTGAGCGCCTGGCTCACCTCTGCGCCCACTGCCCGCTCCCGCACGCGGGCGATGAAGTCCCGGACCACTTTGTAGTGGACGTCCGCTTCCAGCAGGGCCAGGCGGATTTCCCGCATCACCTCGTCTACATCGGCCTCGCGCAGGACGCCCCGCTTGCGCAGTCGCCCAAAGATGGCCTGGAGACGGTCACTCAGATTCTCAAACATCCGGTTTGTCCTCCAGTGATGGCGGCATTATAATGGAATAGCGGTTTTTCGTCAAGCGGTCCTCACCCTTCCCCCGGCCCTCTCACAAGTGTAGGTTTTTTCACGCCCTTCTCGTTCTGGGCCGTTCTGGGCGGGCGACAGGCTTCTTTGCCCCTCACCCCCCTTGCCCCCCTCTCCCCATCGCTCCGCTCTGGGGAAAGGGGGGTGAAGAAAGGGGATTTTTGGGCGGGCGGCGAAGCCGCCTGCCCAAAAATCCCCCTCCTTTCTCCCCTCCCCTCTCCCGAACTTTGTTCGGGAGAGGGGAGGGGCCGGGGGAGGGGTGAGGCCAGCGCGCCGAAAAAGTTAGGGCCATTGGGCTTTTAGCCCCTGGCGTAGGCAGTTACGTGCTATTGGGCTTTCAGCCCGCCATATCTGGGGACAGCCTGGAAAGGCTGTCCTCTATCTGCACCACAGGGCGAACTGGGAGTCCTGTTTCTAACGCAACGTTAACGTTCCTCTATCGGGAATCCAATACGTTGCGGATAGAATGAAGTGACTATTGGTCTGGACGGTTGCTGCTGAAAAAGGAGAAGTCCCATGATGCGAATGGACCGATTCACCGAGCGGGCGCAGGACGCCGCCCAGCGGGCGGTGGAAATCATGACCCGCTACGGGCACACTCAGGTAGATACCGAGCACATCCTGCTGGCCCTGCTGGAACAGCCGGACGGCATTGTCCCCCAGATTCTGGCCCAACTGGGCGTGGACCCGGATTGGATCGCCAATCAGGTGGATGAACTCCTGCGCCGCAGCCCCAAGGCCGGCATCTACGGGCGGGGCAATCTGGGGCAGGTTTTCATCACCCCCCGGGTCAAACGGGTGCTGGATGAGGCAAACACCGAAGCCAATCGCCTCAGCGACGATTACGTCTCCACCGAACACCTGTTTCTGGCTATCATCACCGAGCGGGGCACCCAGGTGGCCCGCATTATGGCGGAGGCCGGGATTACCCGCGAACGGGTCTACGCGGCCATCCGGGCCATCCGCAGCGGGCAGTCCTTCGTAGATAGCCGCCCCGAATCCCGCTACCGCACCCTGGAGAAGTTCAGCCGCGACCTGACCCGGCTGGCCAGAGAGGGTAAGTTGGACCCCGTTATCGGGCGGGACGCGGAAATCCTGCGGGTCATCCAGATTCTCTGCCGCCGGACCAAGAACAACCCCGTCCTCATCGGCGAGCCGGGCGTCGGCAAGACCGCCATCGTGGAGGGGCTGGCCCAGAAGATTGCCTCCGACGACGTCCCCGAAATCCTGAAGGGTCGGCGGGTGATGCAACTGGACCTGGCCGCAATGGTCGCCGGGACCCGCTTCCGGGGCGAGTTTGAGGAGCGGCTGAAGGCCACCGTGGAGGAAATCCAGCGGGCACAGGGGGAAATCATCCTGTTCATTGACGAATTGCACACTGTCGTCGGGGCCGGGGCCGGAACCGGCGCGCTGGACGCGTCCAGCATTATGAAGCCGTACCTGGCCCGGGGCGAACTGCAGTGCATCGGCGCCACGACGCTGGACGAGTACCGCCAGTACATAGAGAAAGACGGCGCGCTGGAACGGCGGTTTGCTCCCGTCTTCGTGGACGAGCCGACGGTGGAGGAGACGATAGAGATGCTGCGCGGTCTGCGGGACCGCTACGAAGCCCACCACCGCGTCCGTATCACCGATGAGGCGCTGGTGGCCGCCGCGCGCCTCTCCCACCGCTACGTCACCGACCGGCGCCTGCCGGATAAGGCGATAGACCTGGTGGACGAGGCGGCGTCCAAAGTGCGGGTGGCCCTGCACACCCTCCCCCCGGAACTGAAGCGGATGGAGGCCGAGATCAACCGTCTTCAAATGGAGGAAGAGGCCGCCAGCAACGGGCGGGATTACGAACGGGCCGCCGAGATCAAAGTCCGACGGCTCCGCCTGGAGGACCAGTTCCGCCAGCAGCGCGAGGCCTGGCAGCGGAAGCACCAGTTGGATGAGACGGTGGACGCGGAGGACATCGCGCAGGTGGTGGCCTCGTGGACCGGTATCCCGGTGGCCCAGATGTTGGAGACGGAGGCGGAGAAACTGCTGCGAATGGAGGAGGCGCTCCGCCAGCGCATCGTCGGGCAGGACGAGGCTATTGCCGCCGTCGCCGACGCCATCCGGCGCGGGCGCTCTGGCCTGAAGGACCCCCGGCGGCCCATCGGCTCCTTTATCTTCCTGGGGGCCTCCGGCGTGGGCAAGACGGAAATGGCGAAGGCGCTGGCCTGGTTCCTCTTTGACGATGAGGACGCGCTCCTGCGGATTGACATGAGCGAGTACCACGAACGGCACACCGTCAGCCGCCTCTTCGGCGCCCCACCCGGCTATATCGGCTACGAGGAGGGCGGCCAACTCACCGAGGCCGTCCGCCGCCGCCCCTACCAGGTTGTCCTCTTTGACGAGATAGAGAAGGCCCACCCCGAGGTCCTCCACGCGCTGCTCCAGGTTCTGGATGACGGTCGGTTGACCGACGGCCAGGGCCGGACGGTGGACTTCCGCAACACTGTCATCATTATGACCTCCAATGTGGGGACGGAGTTTGCGGGCAAGGGGGGCGCGCTGGGGTTCCTGCGGGAAGGGTCCGACCGGCGGGAGGAGGAGGAGAGCCGACAGCGGATTGAGCGGGCGCTGAAGGAGACGTTCCGCCCGGAGTTCATCAACCGGGTGGACGAAATCATTATCTTCAACCGGCTGACGCTGGAGCACATGGAGCAGATTGTGGACCTGCAGATGCGGGAGATTGCGGAGCGACTGGCGGAGCAGGGGTTGGAGGTGGAATTGACCCCGGCGGCCCGTCAATGGCTGGCCCGGGAGGGGTACGACCCCCAGTTCGGTGCCCGACCGCTGCGGCGGGCCCTTCAGCGGCATGTGGAAAGCCCGCTCAGTGTGCGGCTTCTGCGCGGGGAATTCCACTGCGGCGACCGGGTGCGGGTGGACGTAGGGGAATCGGGCTTGACCTTCACCCGGATCGGGACGTGCGAAGAACCCCCATCGCTCCGGATGCCCGAGCCGGTCCTGCAGGCGCAGGGTTAGAGCGGAGAGATAGAGAGGGGCGGCGGCAGCCTTGCCGCCGCCCCTTTTTTCGGGCCCTGGGGTGCAAGATTGATCTTGCGATCACCGGCAGGGCAGCGGGGGAATGGTCACCCGATATATCCTCCCCCGCGCCAGGACGAAGAGGGAGTCCCCCGTCTGGCCCACCGTCAGCGCCTGGAGGCCCCGGAACTCCCCTCCCGGCGGGCGTAACTGGGCGCAAAACGCGCCGTCCTCCCGAAGAACGACGATGCGCTCCGCCGCCCCGTCCGCCAGATAGACCGGGCCCTTTTCCCGTTCCGGGTCCACCGCCAGCGCAATAAACCGGGCCGCCGGGGCCGGGATGCCGTTGACCGCGAAGGGGGCCGCCCGGCCCTCCTCATAACGGGCCACTCCCCCGTCCTCAAAGAGGACGTAGATGCTGTAGTTCAGCGCCATATCCCGCGCCCCCGTCAGCGGCGGGGCCTCCAATGAGAAATACGGCTCCGGCCCTCCCCCGAATTCCCCGTTCTTTGGGACGTACCGCCAGATTTGCCCCCCCGCCGGGTCCAGCAGATACAGCCGTCCCGCATAGGTCGCGATGGCGACCGGGTCATGTCCCCCCGGGGCCGGGGAGAACGCCACCGACCGGGGCTCCGACCAGTGGGGGTCATACGACCAGAGACGTCCCCCGGCTCCCAGGACGAGAAGGCCCAGGGATGGCTGACCGGGCCCCGACCGATGGGCGGTGACGTCTATTAGAGAAGGCGACCCCGGAATGAGTATCTCTTCGCTCCCGCCGCCGATGAGAATCCGGCGCACCTGGCCCGGACCCTCCAGTACGGCCACGCTCTGCTCCCACGCCACCAGCCGACCCCGGGAGACCCGGTCACCCAGGTCGGCCAGCAGGGTCGGCGCCACCCGAACAACGCCGTCCATTTGATCCAGCGCGTCCTGGGCCATGGAGTGCAGTGCGCTGACCTCCGGGTCCTCGTCGTCCGCCGTCAGGGCCAGGACGGCCTCCCAGTGGGGGCGGGCCCGTTCCGGGTGGGGGGCCTGCTGCGCAGCCAGGACATGCTCCCGGGCCCGGGAGAGGACTTCCCGCCGCCGGAGGTCCTGGCCGTACCGGAACCAGACGAGCAGAGTGGTCAGGATGACCAGCATCAGGATAACGAGGGCCAGGGCGGCCATGCGGCGGGGGTTCTCCTGGGGGATAGGCCGGGAGACCCGGACGCCGACGGCCCGGCGGCGCTCCGCACCGGGGAGGGCACGCCGGAAGAGGACTCGGGCTCCCCGATAGGCGGATGCGGCCACCGCGCTCAGGCCCACCCCCACCGCCGACGCTCCCCGGACCAATCCCCCACCGATGGCCCTGGCGCCTCCGGCCAGCCCGCTACTGATGGCTGTCAACCCGGCCCCGACCTTTTCCCTCAAACGGGATAATTTCGGGTAGGGAGGCGGAGATTCCACCGCTCTGGCCCAGACCGCCGGTTCTGCCCATTCTGTAACACTCTCCCACGGCGTCGGTTCCTCCAGGGAGAGCATCTCTTCGGGCGTCCGTGCTTCCTCCGGCGGCGAAATTGTCGCCGGGGGCGGTTCCGGTGGGAGGGGCACTTCCCGGCGGCGCGGGGAGGGCGGAGTCGGAGAGGGGGCCAGTTCCCCCTCCGGCCAACACAGCACCATAGCCGTCAGCGATTCCCCTTCGGCCAGTTGCTCCAGGCCGTCCAGGATATTCTCCCCCTCCCGCCGGAGCACCCGGTCCAGGGCCTCCGGGGAAGCCAGGGTGAGGAAATTCCGGGTGCTGAGCAGGAGGGTCAGGCCGGGCCGAACGGGGATGTAGGAGAGCCCGATCTCGGCGTAATATCGGCTCCCCAGGAAAGGGAGGGGGCGGTCGGGATGTTGTTCGTCGCCGTCGGCGGAGAGGGCCCACGACCAGGCCAGGCCGGCGTGGGCCAGGAAAACCTCGTCGGCCCGCAGCGCGGCGCAGGCGATGCTCCCTCCGCAGCGGCTCTCCGGGGGCAGTTCGTGGTTGAAACGGACCAGGGCCCGGTTTGCTGCGATGACAGCCCGCCGCAAAGCGGCCACCGGGCTTCCGGGAGTGGACCAGAACGCCTGTGCCGCCGCGTCCCGGATTTCCCGATAGAGGCGAGAGGTTGCCGGTCCGGTCAGGTCCAGCACCATCGCGAACCGTTCGCCCTCCCGTCCGGGGGCCGGGTGCAGGGGCGGGGTGAGCCAGGCAGTGCCCGGATGCCCTCCCGTCTGTCGCCGCCCGTCCGTCAGGCGAATCCACCCAATCCAGGGCTCCATAGCCACGCCTTTCGTAGAGGTGGGGGTTCGGCCTCACCCCTCCTCCGCCGCCTTCGACGGCACCCCTTCCCCTCTCCCGAACGAAGTTCGGGAGAGGGGAAGGGTTCAGGGGGCTCACAAGTGCAGGTTTTTGCGCCCCCCTCGTTCTGGGGAGGGGCGGCGGGCCTCTTTTGCCCTCACCCCTTGATCCCCCCTCTCCCACTGGCCTTCGGCTGGGGGGCCTCACTCCTCCCCCGGCCCTTCACCTCACCCCCGGCCTCTCTCCTGACCCTTTGGTCAGGAGAGGGGAGGAGGATTTCGGAAGGGTTTTTGGGGCGGCGGCTATCGCCGCCGCCCCCAAAACCCCTCCCAGCCCCCTTCCCCTCTCCCCCAGGTGAGAGAGGGGAAGGGGGATCGGGGGTAGAGGTGAGGGCAAATCCCCCCCTTCGGCGAAAAACTTACCCTTGTCAGGGGTCAGGAGGAGGGTGAGGCTGCTGATAGAATAGCCCAAA
>CALDFY010000167.1 GCA_937942115.1 uncultured Anaerolineae bacterium
ACCCCTCCCCCAACCCCTCCCCTCTCCCGAACAAAGTTCGGGAGAGGGGAGACCTCACCCCTCCCCCAACCCCTCCCCTCTCCCGAACAAAGTTCGGGAGAGGGGAGGGGAAAGGAGGAGGATTTTTGGGCGGGCGGCGAAGCCGCCCGCCCAAAAACCCCCTTTTCCCCAGAGCGGAGCGATGGGGAGAGGGGGGCAAGGGGGGGTGAGGGGCAAAGAAGCCCGCCGCTCGCCCAGAACAAGAGGGGCGCGAAAAAAACCTACACTTGTGAAGAGAGGGGAAGGAGGATGGGGGATAGGGGTGAGGGCCAATCCCCCTTCGGCGAAAAAAACCCACACTGGTCAGAGGGGTGAGGAGCCCGCGCTACGGAAAAGTTAGCGCCACCGGGCCCATCGTTGCCTCTTCCCGATCCACCAGACCATGCGCAGGAATCGCAGCGTGTCCTTGACGGGGTGAAAATAACTGGGTTTGCCGATGCCATAGATGGTGCGAATGGGGACCCAGCCGATGGGTAATCCCAACCGGACCGCTTCGGCGATCATCTCTACTTCCATCTCAAATCCGGTGGTGGTCAGATGGAACGCCTCCAGCGCCCGTCGGGTGATGAGGCGGTAGCCGCTCTGGTTATCCGGGATGTAGCGGCCCAGGGCCAGTGAAAGCAAGAAGGTTCCCAGGGGGGTGGACCACCAGCGCGGCCAGGGCATGCGGCGAAACTCCCGCCGCCCGATGATGAGGTCTCCGGCCCCGGCCTCCAGTGCGGCCAGAAACTTGGGAATCTCGGCGGGGTCGTGCTGCCCGTCAGCGTCCAGGGTGAGGACGGCATCGTAGCCATGCTCCAGGGCCCAGGCGAAGCCGGTTTTCAGGGCGGCCCCTTTGCCCCGGTTGTGGGGATGCCGGACCACCGTTGCACCGGCCGCGCGGGCCACCTCTGCCGTCCCGTCGGTGGAGCCGTCGTCTACGACGAGGACAGGGAGAAAGGCCCGCGCCCCTTCCACGATGCGGCCGATCCTCGGCGCTTCGTTCCACGCCGGGATGAGGGCCAGCACCCGATGAGGGGGAGTCTTCGGGGAATTCTCTGACATATTGCCTGAATTTGCCAGGGCCAAAAAGAAAATATTTTTCACTGCGGCGGCGAAGCCGCCGCAGTGAAAAATCATCTTTCTTTTATGCTCAAGAGGTGAGGCCCTGCCGCTATTGGGGCCGACAGAGGCGCCCGGCCCGGTACGCTCCCGTATATCGGCGGCAGAACCGGTCCCGCCCCAGAACGACCTCCGCCGCCAACAAAGCCCCTATGACCCCCCGGTCCAGCGGGTCCATAATGGCCGCATCCACCCCCTCATAAAGGGCCAGCGTCAGGAAAGCCTGGTTGACCAGGGAGCGCAGCGGCAGTCCAAAGGAAACGTTGCTCAGCCCCACGCTGAAGCGGATGCTGGGGTACTGGGCCCGAAGGGTGCGCACCGTCTCCAATGCCGCCAGGGCGCCATTCGGCTGGGTGGCAACGGCCATCACCAGCGGGTCTATGTAGACCTGCTCGTCCGGGATGCCGGCGGCGCGGGTCCGCTCTATAATTTTATGGGCCACCCGCAGCCGGTCCTCCACTCCCTTCGGCATCCCGGTATCATCCAGAAGCATCGCAATGACGCCCGCCGTACGGCCCGGGATGAGGGGGAGAATCCCCGTCAGGCGGGACTCCTCGCCGCTGATAGAGTTGATGAGAGGCGGACGGCTCGCCCGCTCCAGTGCCAACTTCAGTGCTTGGGGGTTGGCGCTATCCAGACAGAGGGGAACGTCCACCGCCGCCTGAACGGTCTCCACCAGCCAGACCAGGTCTTCCGGCTCGCGTGTGGCCGGAGTTCCGGCGTTGACATCAATGTAATCGGCCCCCGCTTCGGCCTGCCGCCGGGCCAGGTCCTGGATGAAAGCCGCGTCCCGTTCCAGGACGGCCGCACCGACTTTCTTCAAAGTGCCGTTGATTTTCTCGCCGATGATGAGCATGCTCTCAATCTCCTTTCGGGGTGAGGATTATACCACGAAGTTTCGCAGCCAATGAGCCCTCAGGGGTTGAGGGGCGGCGGTGCCGCCGCCCCTCAACCCCTCTCCCTACCTCAACTCCCGCACCCGGTACACCCGCTCCTTCCAGCCAATGCCGCCCCAGACCGTCATGCGTATGGAGTCCAGCACGACCAGCATGACCAGCAGGACGGTGATCGGGTAGAGGAAGGCGGTGACGCGCGGGAGGCGAAAGCGTACCGCTACGGCGTACCAGAGACCGCTGTTCAGGAAGACCTGAAAGAGGGCCAGACGCAGCGCCGGCTCCCCCGTTCGCCCCTGCAAAAGCCCCCCGTAGAGCAGAAACACCGGCCAGAGGAACAGGAAGCCGTAGAAGGCCAGCATCAGCGCGGTCGGTAGCAGCCGGTACTCCAGGGCCGCAAACGCGCTCTTTGCCAGCCCATGCCACGACTCCCAGAATCCCCGGTAGAAGTGGACGTCCAGGTGATCGGCGCCGTCCAGCAGGACCACCCGCCCGCCACGCCGCCGGACCCGCCGGGCCAGCACCACGTCCTCCGCAATCTCCCCCCGTACCGCCGCGTGCCCCCCGATGCGCTCATACATCTCCCGCCGGAAGAGCAGAAATGTCCCGATGGCCATACTCAACGCCGGGATGCCCAGGCGCGCCCCCAGGGCCAGGGGAAAACATCCCAGCACGCCAAAGGGGATGATGGGCAGTAACAATTGCTCCCCCAACGTATGGGTGACGGCGCGGGGAACCAGGGTGACCAGGTCGGCCCGGTTCTCCTTCGCGGCGGTGAGGGCCCATGAGAGCGTCTGGGGGTGATGGACGGTGTCGGCGTCGGTGAACAGAAGCCACTCCCCCCGGGCCTCCTGGGCCAACTGGTGACAGGCGAAGTTCTTCCCCATCCACCCCGCCGGGAGCGGTTGCCCCGGAATCAGCCGCAGGCGCGGGTCCCGACGGGCCATCTCCGCTACAATCTCCGGCGTCTCATCGGTGGAGCCGTCGTCCAGCACCAGCACTTCCATCAGGGGATAGTCCTGGGCCAGGAGCGACTCCAGACAGCGGCGGATGTTGCGCGCCTCGTTGCGGGCCGGCACCAGCACCGAGACCCATTCCAACCCCGCCGGATTGACCCGGGACGGCGTTGCCTTTTCTACCATCCGGAGGTTGGCAATGAGGTTCAACCCCACCACCAGCAGAAGCACCGTCAGCGCGACCTGGTAGGGAATAATGTGGGAAAATAGGACGTCGCTCATAGACGGGGCATCGGCTGCTCAGAATTGCTCTCGTCCCTGTAGAAGCCGGGCTTTCCCTTCTGCCAGGGGGAGCACGCCCAGACTTCCCGCTCGTGGGGCAGGTCTATGATTTTCTTCACTGCCAGCATCAGGAAGAGGCAGAGGACGTAGAGGGACGTCCAGAGCGGCGCGCCGAAGACGGGCGGGAGCAGGATGAGCGCGGGGACGCCGAAGTTCAGCGCCTTGTTCATATCCCGGAAGAGGAGGTACATCGCTCCGATCCACAGGCCGCCGACCAGCGTGGAAAGGGGCAGGAAGCCCAGGAGGAAGCCCGCCGTCGCCCCGACCCCTTTGCCGCCCCGGAAGCGCAGGAAGGGGGAGAAATTATGGCCCAGGGGAGCGGCGAACCCGGCGGCCAGGAACGCCGCCTGGGAGACGGCCAGTTGCCGGGCCAGCAGGCACGCCGCCGTCCCCTTACCCACGTCCAGCACGCCGGCCAGAACGCCCCACTTCGGCCCCACCACGTGGTAGACGTTGCGGGCGCCAACGTTCCCCTCCCCGTGCTCGTAGATGTTGATCCCCGCCTTCCAGCGGGCGACCAGGTAGGAGAAGGGAATGGCACCGAGAAGATAGGCAAGGAGGACGGCCAGTAAGTCAGAATACGCAATACGGATCATCAGAGCACCTCCGGCAAGAATTTCCGGCATCATCAGAAACACCCTTGTCCCCGAAAGGTGTCGCGGCGGAGTGAGACCCTGTTTTGGCGTAACGACCTACGCCAGGGGCTCAAAGCCCCTGGCTCAGACTACTGGCCGAAAGGAGATTGCCACCACGCTTCGCTCGGGGTCTACGACTTCACCGCCTTCGGCGGTTCGCAATGACAGGCAAGTTTCTGGGTAACGAGGCGAAGCAACCAAAGTGTCCAGGGAGGCCGATTTCCCATCGGCGCCCAGGGCGGCGGGAGGCAGAGAGCCGAATCTAACCTTAAGTTAACGCTTGTGCCCCCCGACTCCCTCCTCTCCTGCTCACCTGCTTCGCTTCGGCGCGAGCGCCTTCGGCGCGTGGCGCTGCGCTCGCAGTGACATTCTTCGGCGGCAGAGGCCTCACCCCTCCCCCGGCCCCTCTGACCAGTGTAGGTTTTTCGGGGAGCGGGGGATGCCCATTCCGGCCCTCACCCCACCCCTTACCTCTCCCCTCTCCCGCTCGCCTTCGGCGGCAGAGGCCTCACCCCTCCCCCGACCCCTCCCATAAGCGTTAACTTAAGGCTGGCTTCGGCTCTCCGCTTCCTGCCGCCTCGGGCGCCGATTGGAAATCGGCCTCCCTGGACGCTTCGCGCCGGGCGTCAACCTGCGTTGACGCCCTTCTCAGGAGGTCGGCGAAGGCCGACCTTGTTGCGAACGAAGTGAAGGGACCCGGCCGAAGGCCCAAAGAGGCTGGCTTCAGTCAGCGCCCGAGGCGGCGACCCAACTGGCACAGCCCCTTAAGTTAACGCATATGCCTTCCCCCCCTCCCCCAAGCGCCGCGAGGGGGGAGGGGGGATAAAGGGGGGTGGGGGCAAAGGTTCGCCCCATTGGGCGAAAAGCCCCTGGCTCCGATGCGAAGCCCCTTTCAGGGGCTTCCGGATAGCCCGTCAGGGCTTTGGTATCTGAGCCCGCCGCTTCAGCGGCGGGCGGAAGGGGGCATCCCAGCCATCGGGGGTGGGTAGTTACCAAACTGCAGGGAAGGGGGTGGCCCGAAAGGCCGGAGGAGGGGTGAGGAACGGGCCCGGCAACCTGCGCTACGCTCTTCGGTCATACAGTCCGGCCTCCCCATTGCGGCGGATGCGGATGACCTCCCAGAACATGTTCCAGGAATCCCGCAGGGGGTTCACCCGGCTTCCCTCCCCATAGTACCAGTCAATGGGCACCTCCACGATGCGGTAGCCGCGCCGCCGGGCGATGTAGAGCACCTCCACGTCAAAGGCCCAGCCGTCCAGCACCTGCACCGAGAAGAGGTCGCGCGCCACCTCCCGGCGGAAGCATTTAAAGCCGCACTGGGTATCCTGGATCCCCGGCACTGCCAGGATACGCACGACGGTGTTGAAGACGCGCCCCATGGTGTGGCGGTACCAGGGTTCGTTGAACCGGCGCGCGCCCGGCGCCTCGCGGGAGGCGATGGCGACGTCGTAGTCGGAAAGGGCCGGAGGGAGGAAGCGGGAGACCTGCTCAATGGGCATCGCCAGGTCGGCATCGCAGATGAAGAGATATTCCCCCCGTCCCTCCAGCATCCCCTTCCGCACCGCCGCTCCCTTCCCCCGGACGGGCTGATAGAGGAGGGAGACGATGGGGTGCCGGGCCGCGACGTCCCGGACGACCTCCGCCGTCCGGTCGGTGCTGGCGTTATCCACCACCAGCACTTCTACCGGATACGCCTGCGCTTCGGCAAAGGCGACGACCTGAGGGAGGGTCGTCGGCAGGCGATGCTCCTCGTTGTAGGCCGGGATGATGAGGGTGAGCAACGGTTCGGTCATTCCGGCCCCCCAAGCCCGGTGACGGCGGCCCGGATAGCCCCCCGGTCGGGCGGGCCGGCCTGCGCGTAGACCACCTGCCCTTTCCCGTCAAAGACGATGAAGGTGGGAACGGCGACCACGTCGTACTCCCGGGCCAGCGCCAGCCCGCTCTGACTCATCACGTTGATCCGCAGCAACTTCGCCTTTCCGTCCAGTTCCCGCTCCAACCGGTCCACGGCCGGCTTGGACATCAGGCAGACGCTGCAGGTGTTGGAGAAGAACTCCACCACGGTGGGCCGTCCGCTGCGAATCTCCTGATGGAAGACCTCCACGGAGAGGTCATCGGCGGGGGTGCGCAGGAAGAGCCAGGCCCCCGCCAGCAGACCGAGCACCAGCAGAGGGGCCCAGTTCTGCCGGATCAGGTTGTAGAGCATATAACCGATGCCGTTCACTTTTCTCCTTCTATCAGCCGGAAGATGCCCAGGATGCGGGATTCCTCCCGCCGGAGGCGAAATCCCGCCTGCCGGACCACCCGGGCCGTCTCCCGATTCAGATGACAGACGCCGTTCCAGGCCAGCCACAGGGGGTGGAGCCGGTCGGTCAGCCAGGCGCCCGGTCCCCGGCCCCGGGTGTGCTCCAGGAGGAGCAGACGGCCCCCGGGCCGGAGGACCCGGTACACCTCCCCCAGCGCCCGCTCCGGTTCGGCGACGGAGCAGAAGACCAGGGACCCCGTCACCACCTCAAAGGCGCCGTCCCGGAAGGGGAGGTGATGGATGTCGGCCTGGACGGCCCGGACGCGGGCGCGGGCCGGGCGGCACCGGGCCCGCCGGAGCATCGGCGCGCTGAGGTCTATCGCCACGACGGTTGCCCCGGACGGGTAGAGGGGGAGATTGACGCCGGTGCCGACGCCCACTTCCAGCACCCGCCCCGCTACCTGGGGGAAGGCGCGCCGCCGCATCCGCCGCAGGACGGCGACCTCCAGCGGGAGCATCCCCAGGTCGTATCCGGAGGCCAGTGCGTCAAAAACCATGAGCGGTTACAGCCTATATGGCACCCGGATGGTTTCCCAGGTGGGGTCAAAGTCCTTTGTGTTGCGCGTGACCCAAATTGCACCATGGGCTTGAGCAGTGGCCCAAATGATAGCATCGGTCATATTGACGGTACTCTGCGTCAGCCTCTGGAAGACCGTTGAGGGCATCTATCACGATGTTCGTATCAAACAGAGCGTTCATCCCTACTGCTCCCATTCAGAGCGGAGTCGCTCCTGAAACTTCAGCGCGTCTATGCCGCGCCCTTTCCAGGAACCGAAAGCCGGATGGTCCTTCAGGGAGCGCGGTGAAGAGGCCCGTGATAGGAGTCGTTGCCGGAGGAAGAGGACGAAATCCAGGACCTCGCTCTGCTTTTCCGGCGGCAGGCGCATCACCTCCCGTTGAATCTGTTCCAGCAGGCTCATTTTTGCCTCCTTCTATGGCGCGGGCGGTGGAGCCGCCCGCCGCATCCCCTACTCCCCACCCAGAATCCGCCGCAGGAACCGGCCGGTGTAACTGGCCTCCACCCGCGCCACGTCCTCGGGCCGGCCCTCGGCCACCACCCACCCCCCGGCGTCGCCCCCCTCCGGCCCCAGGTCTATGATCCAATCCGCCACCTTGATGATGTCCGGGTGGTGCTCTATGATGACCACCGTATTGCCTGCGTCCACCAGCCGGTTCAGGACGGCCACCAGTTTGTCCACATCCGCCGCGTGGAGCCCCACACTCGGCTCGTCCAGGACGTAGAGGGTTCGCCCGGTGGCGACTTTAGAGAGTTCCCGCGCCAGTTTCACCCGCTGCGCCTCCCCGCCGGAGAGCGTCGGCGCGGGCTGTCCCAGACGGATGTACCCCAGGCCCACGTCCTGCAGCGTCTGCAACTTGCGCCGGATGGCCGGGAAGGGGGAGAAGAACTCCGCCGCCTCGTCCACCGTCATATCCAGCACCTCGGCGATGTTTTTCCCCTTGTACCGGACCTGGAGCGTCTCCCGGTTGTAGCGCCGGCCGTGACAGACGTCGCAGGGGACGTAGACGTCGGGCAGGAACTGCATCTCAATCCGCAGGACGCCGTGCCCTTCGCATGCCTCACAACGCCCCCCCTTGACGTTGAAGGAGAACCGTCCGGCCCGGTAGCCGCGAATTTTGGACTCCGGCAACGAGGCGAAGAGGTCGCGGATGGGGCCGAAGAGGCCGGTGTAGGTGGCCGGGTTAGAGCGGGGCGTCCGCCCGATGGGCGACTGGTCTATGTTGATGGCTTTGTCTATGTGCTCCGTCCCCTCCACCGCGTCGTGCTCCCCGGCGGGCTCCCGGGCGCCGTGGAGCATCTGCGCCAGGCGGCGGTAGAGGACGTCCACCAGCAGAGTGGACTTGCCGGAGCCGGAGACGCCGGTGATGCAGACGAACATCCCCAGCGGGATGCGGACGTCTATGTTCTTCAGGTTGTGCTCCCGGGCCCCGCGAATCACCAGGAAGTGACCGTTGCCGGGGCGGCGCTGACGGGGGACGGGAATCCGCCGCCGCCCGGAGAGATACGCTCCCGTCAGGCTGACGGGGTGGTTAAGGACGTCCTCCAGCGTCCCGGCGACGACGACTTCTCCCCCCTTCTCCCCGGCCCCCGGCCCCAGGTCTATGATCCAGTCGGCGGAACGGATCATCGCCTCGTCGTGCTCCACCACCAGGAGGGTATTCCCCAGGTCCCGCATCGCCTGGAGGGTACGGATGAGCCGGTCGTTATCCCGCTGGTGCAGGCCGACGGTCGGCTCATCCAGGACGTAGAGGACACCGGTGAGTTGGGAGCCGATCTGCGTCGCCAGGCGGATGCGCTGGGCCTCGCCGCCGGAAAGGGTGTCGGCGGTCCGGTCCAGCGTCAGGTAGTCCAGCCCGACGTCCACCATAAACTGGAGCCGGGAGCGGACTTCCTTCAGGATACGGTCGGCGATGAGGCGCTCTTTTTCGGTGAGACGGCCTTTCAGGTCGTCCAGCCAGGCCAGGAGATGGCTGGCGGGCCAGCGGGTCAGTTCGTAGATGTTTTTGCCGCCCACGGTGACGGCCAGGGCTTCGGGCCGCAACCGCGCGCCGCCGCAGGCCGGGCAGGGCCGGCGGGTCATAAATTCTTCTATTTTGGCGCGGATGTAGTCCGAGGTCGTCTCCCGATAGCGGCGCTGGAGGTTGGGGATGACGCCCTCAAAGGGGGTGCGGTAGATGCGCCGTCCGCCGTCCCGCGCGGTGTAGGTGATGGGGACCTCCTCGCCGCCGCTCCCGTAGAGGATGAGGTGCCGCTGGGCCGGGGTCAGTTGCCGCCAGGGGACATCGGTGGGGATGCGGTAGTGACGGGCAGCGGCTTCCAGGAGTTGCCAGTAGTAGCCGTCGTGGTCGTCGGTGTTCCAGGCAACGATGGCCCCCTCCTCCAGCGAGAGGTCCGGGTTGGGAACGATGAGGTCGGGGTCCAGTTCGGTCCGCGTCCCCAATCCCTGACAGGTCCGGCAGGCACCGTGGGGGCTGTTGAAGGAGAAGGTGCGCGGTTCAATCTCCGGCAGGCTGATGCCGCAGACCGGGCAGGCCAGATGTTCGGAATAGAGGAGGTCGCGCGGCCCCTCGGCGGAGACGTCGTTGATGATGACGATGCCATCGCCCAACCGGAGCGCCGTCTCCACCGAGTCGGTCAGGCGGGTGCGGAAGCCGTCGTCTATCTCCTCGGGGATGATGAGCCGGTCCACCACCGCCTCAATGGTGTGGAGTTTGTAGCGGTCCAGTTCTATCTCCTCGTCCACTTCCCGGACGACGCCGTCCACCCGGACACGGACGAAGCCGGCCTTGCGGACGTCCTCAAAGACGGACTGGTGGTGGCCCTTCCGGTCCTTGACGAGGGGGGCCAGTACCTGAAAACGGGTGCCCGGCGGCAGGGCCAGGACCGCGTCCACGATCTGCTGGGCGGATTGGCGGGTCACTTCGCGGCCGCACCGGGGGCAGTGGGGGATGCCGATCCGGGCGTAGAGGAGGCGGAGGTAGTCGTAGATTTCGGTGACGGTGCCCACGGTGGAGCGGGGGTTGTGGGAGACGCCCCGCTGGTCAATGGAGATGGCGGGGGAGAGGCCCTCAATGGAGTCCACATCGGGCTTCTGCATCTCCCCCAGGAACTGGCGCGCGTAGGCGGAGAGGGACTCCACGTAGCGGCGCTGCCCCTCGGCGAAGATGGTGTCAAAGGCCAGGGAGGACTTCCCCGAACCGGAGATGCCGGTGATGACGACGAGGCGGTTGCGGGGAATCTCCACGGTGATGTTTTTGAGATTGTGTTGCCGGGCGCCCCGGACGATGATCCGATCCATTTTGCCTCTGTTGCGAACGGATATTCTAACATAGGATAGCGGAATCGGCAAAGAGGGGGCCTCACCCCACCCCCGCCGCCTCCGGCGGGGGAGGGGTGAGGAGCGCAGGCCGCTTGCGACCGAAGGCTTTTGTGATATACTTTGTCATCGGATGGCCATGACGGATTCATCGCTCCAACTCCTGAGCCCCGATCGCGCCCGACAACTGGTGGAACTGGCCGAGCAGGCCCGGCGGCAACTGGAGCGGTTTGCCGGTCAGCCAGTCCGGTATGACGCCACCGCGCTGCAGTTGCTGGACGAGTGGATTGAACGGACTCCGTCGCCGACGAAGCCGCTCCAGATTCTCTGGGTCGCCTTTCTGGGGGAGGTCTTCCGGCGACGCCACAATGGGGAGTGGGCTGTCCACCAGGGCAACAGCGGGCAACTGACCGTCGTCTGCCCGACCGAACGGGGTACGCTCTATCCTGTGGACGTGGCGGCACAGGTGAACCGCCGCATCGCTGGCGGCATCGCCGAATCTCTGGCCCTCTACTACGTCCGCCAGAGCATCCGCCTGCGGGAGCACGAAGACATCGCCTGAGAACGACAGACCATAGACCACCGACGACGGAATGGGCCTGCCCTGTGCCCTGCGACGTGCTCCCTGCTCCCTGCATCCTGCGTCCTGCTCCCTGCTCCATGCATCCTGCGTCCTGCTCCCTGCTGGCTCTTTTCCTGCTCTCCGCCGCCGCGCTGGCCTTTGAGGTCAACCTCACCCGCCTCTTCTCCGTCGCCCAGTTCTACCACTTCGCCTTTATGACGGTCAGCCTGGCCCTGCTGGGCTTCGGCGCCAGCGGGACCTTTCTGAGCCTGGCCGGAGGGCGGATTCGCCGTCCGGAGCGCGCGCTCACGCTCCTGGCCTGGGGCTTCGCCCTCGGCGCCCCCGGCTCCTACGGGCTGACGCAGGCCCTCCCCTTTGACTCTTTCCGCGTCGTGCTGGACGGCCGGCAATGGGGCATCCTGGCCCTCCACTACGTGGCCCTCTCCGTCCCCTTCTTCTGCGCGGGGGCGGCAACCGGGCTGCTCCTCTCCCTCCGGCGGGGCCAGGTGGGGCGGACCTACGCAGCCAACCTGACGGGTTCGGCCCTGGGATGCCTGCTGGCGGTGGTCGCACCGTCCCGCACCGGCGCCGAGGGGATGGTCTTCCTGACGGCCGCGCTGGGGGGACTTTCGGCCCTCCTCTTCTCCCGCCCCCGATGGCCCGCCGCCCTCCTCCAACTGGCCGTGGCTGGGGGACTGTTGCTGACCGCTTTCCAGCCCCCGCCCGTCCTCCACATCCGCCTCTCCCCCTACAAGGGCCTCTCCTACGCCCTCCAGTACCCGGATCGCCGACTGCTCCTGCGCGCCTGGAACGGCATCTCCCGGGTGGACGTGGTGGCGTCCTCCCTGATCCGCAGTCTCCCCGGACAGGGTATTGCATGCCGGGGACAGCCGCCGCCGCAGCGGGCCCTCTTCGTGGACGGGGACGACCTCAGCCCCATCACCCACGTCTCCGACCCGGCGGACCTGGCCCCGCTGACCGATTGTTTGCTGACGGCGCTGCCGTACCGCCTGCGGCCCGGGGCCCGCGCGCTGGTGCTGGACCCGCGCGGCGGCTGGGACCTCTGGGTCGCGCTGGCGGAGGGGGCCCGCTCGGTGACGGCGGTGGAGCCGAACCCGCTGGTTGTCGCTGCCGTCCGCGCCCAGGGGGCCTGGGCAGGAGACCTCTACGACCGCCCCGATGTCTCGCTCTTTGTAGAGGACGGGCGGGCCTTCCTGGCCCGCGCCGGCCCCCCGTACGACGTCATCCTCTTCGCCCTCTCCACGCCGTACCACCCCGTCACCTCCGGCGCCTACAGTCTGGCGGAGAATTACCGCTACACCGTGGAGGGGTTTGTCGCCGCGATGCGCCGCCTGACCGATGGCGGGCTTCTGGTGACCGTCCGCTGGGCCCAGTCGCCGCCCTCGGAGGAAGTACGGGCCTTCGCACTGGCGATAGAGGCAGTGGAGCAGACCGGCGGCGACCCGGCGCGCGCTCTGGTCGCCCTGCGCAGTTACAACCAGGTGCTCATCCTGGCCCGCCGGGGCCCTTTCACCCCGGAGGAACTGGCCGCGATCCGGGGATTCGCCGCCGCCCGTTCCCTGGACCTGGTCTACGCGCCGGACATCCGGCCCGAGGAGGCCAACCGCTACAACGTGATGCCCACCCCGGAGCACTATCGGGCCTTCGTCGGGCTGATGGGGGCGGAAGACCGCGCCCGCTGGCTGGCCGACTACCCCTTTGACGTCGCGCCGCCCACCGATGACCGCCCGTTCTTCGGCCACTTTTTCCGCTGGCGGCAGATGCCGGAGGTGCTGGCGATGGCGGGCCACGTCTGGCAGCCGTTCGGCGGGGCAGGGTATCTGGTGCTGCTGGCGCTGTTGGGGATTTCTATCGTTGCGGCGGCCGTCCTGATCCTCCTGCCGCTGGCCTCACCCCACCCCCGGCGGCTGCGCCGCCACCCCCTCCCCGCTCCCGAAC
>CALDFY010000168.1 GCA_937942115.1 uncultured Anaerolineae bacterium
CAGATAAACGCAGATACACGCAGAAAGCCGCAGATTCAGCCTTCCTCACCCCCCCGCCGCCTGGGGCGGCACCCCCTTCCCCTCTCCCGAACGAAGTTCGGGAGAGGGGAAGGGGAAAGAAGGGGTTTTGCGGCGGCCTTCGGCCGCCGCAAAACCCCTTCTTTCCCCTTCCCCTCTCCCGAACTTCGTTCGGGAGAGGGGAAGGGGGTGCCGCCGCAGGCGGCGGGGGGGTGAGGAAGGCTGAATCTGCGGATTTCTGCGTTTATCTGCGTTTATCTGCGTCCTATCTTCCGCTCACTGCTCAATCCCCTCCCGCGCCGGCACTCCGGCCTGATAGTAATGCTTCACCTCCCGCATCTCCGTCACCAGGTCGGCCCGGTCTATCAGTTCCTGGGGGGCGCGGCGGCCCGTCAGCACCACCTCCACCCCCTCGGGGCGCCGGTCCAGAAAAGCCAGCACTTCATCCACGGTGAGCACGCCGAACCATATCGCGACGTTCACCTCATCCAGCACCACGATGTCGTACCGGCCGGAGAGCATAGCCTCCCGGGCCCGCTCCAGCCCCCGGCGGGCCCGAGCGACCTGTTCGGGGGGAACATCGCCGCGCCGGACCCAGCAATTCGGGTCACCGTACTGCTCAATGGTGATGAGGGGATGGTCCCGCAGGGCCTCCAGTTCGCCGTAGGGCTGGCCCTTCAGGAATTGACCGATGTAGGTGCGCATACCGTGCCCGGCGGCCCGCAGGGCCAACCCCAGGGCCGCCGTCGTCTTGCCCTTCCCGTCGCCGGTATAGACCTGGATGTATCCTTTCTCCACCGCCACCTCCGAGACCCGGCTACCGGCTATTCATACCTCAATGCTGCGATCGGATTCAGCGATGCCGCGCGCGTTGCCGGATAGACGCCGGAGAGGACCCCCACCCCGGTGGCAAACACCATAGCAAAAACAGGAAGCCAGACCGGGGTATGGACAAACGAGAGCACCGTTTCTGAAACGACACCGCTCTGGGCCGCCTGGGCCATCAAGTAAGTACGAGCAACGATGTTGATGATTCCGCTCAGGAGAATCCCCAGCAGCACGCCACCGACCCCGCCCAGCAGGCCAATGCTCCCCGACTCGGCCAGAAAAATGGACATCACGTCCCGATTCGTCGCGCCCACGGCCTTCATCAGGCCGATTTCTTTCGTGCGCTCGTAAATGGACATCAGCATCGTATTGGCGATGCCGAAGGCGGCCACCAGCAGGGCGATGGCTCCAATGCCGCCCAGAATCCCCTGAACGACCAGGAAGAAGGTGTTGATTTGCTGCAGGACGCTGTGGGCCGAGTACGCGTAGAACCCCCGCCGCAGAATCTCCCGCTCCACGGCCGCCACCTGGTCGGGCCGGGCGACCTTGACCAGCGCCTGGTTGTAGCCGTCGCGGGCGGGGTTGACCCGGCGGCCCGCGTACCACCCGTTCAGTTCCAGCACATCCTGCAGGCTCATGAAGACGGTGTAATCATCGGCGCCGCCCGTCCTTTCCAGGACGCCTGCCACCCGCAGGCGGACCGTTCGTTCCACCTGCTGCCCGTCTTCGGTGACGCGGGTGAGCACCAGCAGGAGCGTCTGTCCCAGCAGGTCGGGGGGCTGAGTGGCGCGACGGCCATGGGGATCAAAGAAGTTCTCCGCCACCCGCGCGCCCACGATGACCTGTCCACCCCCCAGCCGGGCCGCGCCACCGGCGACAGAGAAGTCCAGCCGGTCTATCTGGTTCGGCTCAATCCCCAGAATCGGGGCCCCCCCCATCCATCGCCCGTAGCGCAACATCCCGGGAGCATTCAGCGGCTCCTTCGGGGTCACGGCGACCACGCCGGGGAGTTTGCGGAATTCGGCCAGCGCGCGGTCGTCCAGCACCCCTTCCCGTCCGGTAGTAGGAGCGCCGAAGGGCGCCAGCGCGCGCATCGGATAGACGTTGATGTCGGTCAGAGGGCCGATGGAGGATAGGTCGCGGAGGGCACTCTGCTGGAGGCCGGCGGCCAGGGAGATGAGCACCACCACGGCCGCCGTGCCGATGACCACGCCGATGGCCGTCATGGCCACGCGGCCCTTCATCCGGGCCAGATTGCTCACCACCAGCCGCAGCAAGTCCCGCGCGTTCATCCCACCTCTCTGATATGGCACGTCTCCGGAGGCCCCGTCTCTCCGGTCAGGGCCAATTCTACCTCAACTATCTGTTTACCGCAAAGGGCGCGGTAGGTCTGCAGGAAATCATTGCGGCGCTCTAACGGATGCAAGACCCTCCAGTGCGGTGCTGCCGGTAGTTACGATGAACCACCAAATGGTTACCTTTGCGTAAAGAAACCATAAATAGTACCAGAGTACCCTTGCAATAAAACACCAATTGGTTTATAATTGAAACGCAACCGATATCTAACCTTTACGCCGGGGCTTGCCGGAGCAGGCCGGGGAGGCAATGGAGAGGCCGGGCTGGAACTGCGGACATCAACGGACCCCCCAGATTCCAGGCCCGGCGATTTGCTATTTCTGTGAAAAGCCGGTGGGGTCTACAATGCGGCACAGGCTGCCAGGCCGCCTTGTTGAACGTGCCGGGCACCGTTGCAACTGGAAAAATGATTCGGGGGGTCCACTGCGATTCTCCCTCATCCCACCTCCCGACTCCCTCCCCTCTCCCGTCTATACACCGCAAGCGGGAGAGGGGAGGGAAAAGGGAGGGGGTTTTGAGGGCGGCGGCTTCGCCGCCGCCCTCAAAATACCCTTCTTTCCCCTCCCCTCCCCTCCCCTCTCCCGAACTTCGTTCGGGAGAGGGGAGGGGTCGGGGGAGGGGTGAGGCCCATAGGCGTTAACTTTGAGCGCTGCGTAGTTTGGGTCGCCGCCCTGGAAGCCGACTGAAATCAGCCGCCTTGGGCCTTCGGCCAGGAAGTCGGTCTTCACCGACCTCCTGAGAAGGACGTCAACGCAGGTTGACGCCCGGCGCGAAGCGTAGGGGCAACCCTCGCGGTTGCCCCCAGGGGAGGCCGCTTTCCCATCGGCGCCCGGGGCGGCGGGAAGCGGAGAGCCGAAGCCAGCCTTAAGTTAACGCTTATGGGGGTGAGGCCTCTGCCGCCGAAAGGCGAGCG
>CALDFY010000169.1 GCA_937942115.1 uncultured Anaerolineae bacterium
ACACGGGCAGGGGCAAGCCCTGCCCCTACAACGGACAATGGAGGGGCAACCTTCGCGGTTGCCCAATTCGGTCATTCACCTGGGGCCGCCAGCGCCCTCAGCGTCCCCACGGCCTGCACATCCACCGGAACCCCGTCTATTTCCTCTGGGACGACGTCCCACGGGTCCAGTTCATCCAGGGGCACCTTGTGGGTCACCGAGACAATGAGGGCCAGTTCGCCGGTATATTGTCCATCCCGCTGGCGGAGGCCGATGCCGACCCCGACGACGTTCGCTTTCCGCATCAACTCCGCCTCATGCGCCAACTTGACCGCCCGGATGCGAGCCACTTCGTCCATATCCCCTCCTGCCCCGCATGAGGCTTC
This sequence comes from uncultured Anaerolineae bacterium, assembly GCA_937942115.1. Taxonomy (GTDB): domain Bacteria; phylum Chloroflexota; class Anaerolineae; order B4-G1; family DUEL01; genus SpSt-77. The sequence continues at coordinate 366 of CALDFY010000169.1, forward strand.
GCTTTTCTGTAGCGCAGGCTGTTCGCCTGCATCTGCAAGCCTGGCGGCTTGCGCCGGAGCGTGCCAGGCACTTCCGAAAGTGCCTGGCACGCTCAAAATGCGTATTTGCAGGCCGGGCGGCCTGCGCCACATCTCTCAAAGTTAGTACCATTGGGCCGGGAACCCGCGTCCCTCGCCTACCCTGCTACCCCCCACCGGCTATTTCCTCCAGCCAGTGCTCCAATCCGGCCCGAATCTGAGGCAACAACCGCTCCTTTTCCCCCTCCGAGGGTGGATATAGATGCAACAGTTCCTCCGCCATTGCCGTCAGGTCAGGGGACTTCCCCCTGGATAGGGCGGCCTGCAGTCGCTGATAGGCATGCCGGAGGTAACTTGCCAGCGGACCGACCACTTCGGGCCCGCCCACCGGCCCCCGGCCCGGCACCACAACCCGGGCCGGCGGGGTTCCCTCCTCCAGGCGGGTCAATACCTCCAGCCACCGGGTTGGGGAAGGGGATTCGGAAAGGGACGGGTGGCCGTGAAGAGCACCGTCTCCGGTAAAGACCACGGCCCGCTGGGGAATCCAGACCCACAGACTGCCCGCCGACGGGCCGGGAACCGACTCCACACTGACCGATACCTCATCCTCCAGCGTCATCCGACCATCCACGACCAGTTCCGGGAGCGGCACGCGTTCTGAGTCCGGAAAGGGGATGGGCTTCCCCTGGAGAGTATGGCGGCGGTTCCACTCTTCCACCAGCGCCGGGAGTAAAAGTTCTCCCCGCTCCCGGATTTTCTGCCAGGTCCCGCGCCCGGCAATGATGGGCAATCCGACCCAGAGCGCCCCCAGGAGCCGGTCCGGATGGTCGTCGGTCAGGATGAGGTAGCGGATGGGGCGTCCAATGGCGCGCGCCGCTTTCCGCCAGGCCTGATGGTCGGAAGGGAACGGCGGTGCATCCACCGCAATCACCCACCGTCCGGTCACCACCAGGCCCACATTGATGCCCGGATAGACAGAAGAGACGTAGACGCCAGGAGCAATTTCGTCCATCAACCTGAGACTCCTGTTCCTTCACATACGATACACATCCCGCCTGTGACCAATGGGGAGCACTGTCACGGTAGCCTACTCAACAAAAGGAATGACCTCATCCCGCGATGCTTTGGCCCGGTCGTAGGCACGAATGGCCTCTAATTCCTCCAGCGCCTCCAGCAACCGTTCATCATCTGCAATATCCAGAAGCACCCCGATACGAACCCCCGTTTCATCCGTCACGTATCGCACGCCGGAATGCTCCCGAATGACCGTCGTCATTGTACCCCCTCCGTCAGTCGCCGAACCTCTTCTTCCAGCGCCTCTTCCACCCGCTGGCGCGGGGCGGCGGGGGCGCTCCCCTGGGCGAAACGGGCCTGTCCGCCCCCTTTGCCCCCCAACCGCTCCGCGACGGCCCGCAGGAGGGCCGTTGCGTCGGCGGGGACCCCCTCGGCACAGGCCACGCAGAGATGCACCCGCTCTTCGCCGATAGAGGCCACCAGCGCAATGGTGCCCGGATGGGATGCGACGTTCTGGGCCAGCGCCCGCAGGTCGGCGGGGTCCCAGTTCTCCTCCACGGCCCGGGCCACCTGCAGCGGGCCGACGGCGACGGCGGTCCCGACCAGCCGTGCCGCCTCCGCTTCCACCAGTCGCTCCCGGAGGGAGCGCGCCTCTCTCCGGACCCCCTTCACTTCATCCTGCAGACGGCCCACCGCCTCCGGCAACTCCCAGTACCCCACCGTCAGCAGCGCGGCCAGATTCTGCAGCACGTCGTTCTTCCGCCGGTAATCCCGCAGCGCGCGCCCGCCGCAGACAAACTCCACGCGCGTCTCCTGACCCCGATAATCCAGGCGGAGCACCTTCAGCAGGCCGATTTCGCCGGTCCGGGCGACATGCGTCCCGCCGCACGGGTTCAGGTCAAAGGGACGGCTACCCTCATCCCCCGCCACCTCCACCAGGCGGATGGGTCCCTCCACCGGCGGGGGGCGGCGCAGCGGGAGGGCCGCCACCTCCTCCGGGCGCACAAAATAAGCCCGCACGGGCCGGTCCTCCCAGATCACCTGGTTGACCCGCTCCTCCACCTCCTCCAGCGCCTCGCGCGCCAGGCGCGGGACGTTCAGGTCTATGGTGCTGACCTCTGCCCCCAGGTGGAAGGAGACGGTCTCGGCATCCAGCAACTGTTCGCAGGCAGCGGAGAGCAGATGCTGGCCGGTGTGTTGCTGCATATGATCAAAGCGGCGGGGCCAGTCTATTTCGCCGGTCACCTCGTCGCCGGGAAGGTCTGCCTCCAGGATATGCACGATGGCCCCGTCCGGCTCCCGTATCTCCGCCCCAATGACGGGGGTCCCGCCAAGCCAGCCCCGATCGGAGGGCTGGCCGCCGGAGGTGGGATAGAAGGCCGTCCGGTCCAGAATCACCGCCGGATGGCCGTTCCAGGTCAACCGCTCCAGTACGCGGGCGGTGAAACGGGTGAGATAGGAGTCCGTGGAATAGATACGGTCGGTCATCACAGATGCTGTTCCCTGGCAATTTCCGCCGAATTCAGCGGGGTGGGTGCAACGGGATGGTGAACTGAAAGGTCGCCCCCCTGCCGGGCTGGCTTTCCACCCAGATCCGGCCCCCGTGGGCCTCCACGGCCAGTTTACAGAAGGCGAGGCCGATCCCGGTGCCTTTCACTTTCTCGTTGGGAAGCCGGGCAAACCGGTCAAAAATCCGCTCCTGATGCTCCAGCGGGATACCTGGGCCCGTATCGGAGACCGCGAACCGAAGAGTATCCGCCGAGGGACGGTCTACGGTTACCCGCACTTCTCCTTCGGGAGGGGTAAATTTCAGCGCATTATCCAGGAGATTGGTCAGGGTACGAAGAAGGAGATTCCGGTCTCCCTGGATCAACGGGAGACCCGGAGGGACGTGAAAACTCAGGCGAATCTCTCGTCCCACCACTACCGGCCTGACCTGCTCCACGGCTTCCCTGACCATATCTCCGACGTCTATCACCTGATAATTCAGTTCCGCCTTCCCTGATTCCAGCCGGGCGACGTCCAGGATAGAATCAATCAATCCGAACAGGCGTTCTCCGCTGCGCTGGGCCACGGTAAACAACTGGTCCAGAGGAATATCTATGGTCGGGTCCTGCAGGCGGGCTCGGAGCAGTTCCAGACTGCTCATGATGGAAGAGAGCGGGTTGCGGAGGTCGTGGACAATCATGTGAGTGAGGTCTTCCCGGACCTGCTCCAGTTGGAGCCGCTCCGTGATGTCGTGAAAGACCCACTGGACGTAGGGCCTGGAGCCGTGGAAAACCTGCGTAGCCCGCACTTCAAAGGGAAGAATTCGCCCTTCGCGACCGATCAACTCCAGGTTGCCCAGGATGTCCTGCCCCTGAAGAACCTGATCCAGCCACCTCTGCAATCTCTGCGGCTGGTTTGTCAGCGTAACCGCTTCCCGCTGGAGCATCTCGGCCCGATCATATCCCAGCATCTGACAGAACCTTCGGTTGACATCTGTAATCCGGCCCTGCGCGTCGGTGATGAGAATGGGGTCGGCGCTGTTCTCAAAGAGGCTGGAGTAGCGTTCTTCGGCATCGCGAGCGCGGTTGAAATGGCGGGCGTTCTGAATTGCGCTGGCGGCCAGTGCCGCCACGTTCAATAATAGTTTCATCCCTCCTTCGTCCAGGGTCTCTTCCCTGGGATTAATCGCTTCCACCACCCCCAGGACCTCCCCGCCCAACCGAATGGGAACCGCGACGACCATCCTCGTACGGAAGCCGGTCTGTTGATCCACACCCGGATACCAGCGGGGGTCCTGGTCCACGGATGGGACCACCAGGGGGAGGCCCGACTGGGCCACCCAGCCCGCGATGCCCTGTCCGGGTTTCAAGCGCACACCAACCACCTGATCGGATGCGGCACCGGTTGCCACCCGAAAGACCAACTCGCGAGTTTGCTCGTCCACCAGGGCCACAGAGGCCGCTTCCGTTTGGAAGTGTTCCCGCACACTATCCAGCAGCGATCGCAGGACATTCTCCATCTCCAGGGAAGCCGCCAGCGCCTGGCCGGTGCGGTGGAGAAATGCCACTTCTTCCAATTGCTGCCGGGTCTGACGGAGCAATTGAGCATTGGCGATCGCAATGGCCGCATGGTCGGCAAAAGCGGCAACGATGCGGGCGTCCTCATCATCATATCTGTTCGGCTGCAGGCTATCCACGGTGAGCACACCGACGACTTTCCCCCGGGCCACGAGCGGGGCGCCGACCCACCCACGGATGAGGGGGGCACCGGGAATATTCTGCCATCCCTCCTCTTCCTGAACATCCGCGCAGACGATGGGCTCCCGGCGCGCCACCACCCGGGCCATAATGTGTTTCCCCTCTACGGGGAGTGTCAAATTCCGCAGAGCCTCCGAAGACTCAAAGCCGCGCCAGGCCCGGATAACCAGATGCCGTCCTTCCAGAAGAAATATAGACGCCCCATCATGAGGGACTACCCGGCTCAGGAAATCCAGAATGAGAGAGAGCACCTCATCCAGGTCCAGCGTAGATGTCAGGGCACGGGCGATATCGCGCAAGGTATCTGCCAGATGGCGACGCTGTTCCTCGGTCGCAAACAGCCAGGCATTCTCCAGCGCGATGGTTGCCTGTTCAGCGACAAACTGGAGCGCTCCCAGGTCCGCATCATGAAAGTACCCCGGCTGGGAGTGAGTGCAGGTCAGAATCCCTATTGCCCGTCGGGGAGAAATCAGCGGCACACAGAGAACAGAGCGGGCCTGAGCGGTGATGTCAGGCTCCGCCAACGGGAGCCAGCGGGGATCTTCCTCCGCGTCGTCCAGTCGGACGGCCTGACGGTTCCGCAGGACCCAGCCGCCCAATCCCTCCGCCAGTACCTGTTGCGCCAGCGCCGTGCTCCCCCGATGGAATTGTCCATTATGCAGCAGAAGAACCGCGAGAGGCCGCCCCTTTTCGTTCACCAGAATCAGGCTGCCCAGTTCCGCTGCTACCGTCTGAAGGCTGAGCGCCAGCGCCCGCCGCGCTACGCCGTCCAGGTCCAGCCCGCTCGCCAGTTCCCGGACAACCTCAATCGGCCAATCGTATTCTTTCACCCGACTTCGTCTACACCGCTTCATGGGGATACCCGCTCGGTTTTCGGCCTTCTGAGCAGGCCTGGCGGCCTGCACTACGGGTCAAACTCCACGACCTCCCGCCCCTGCAATTTCTCCAGCACCTTTTCCACGATCAGGTCCAGATGATGGGAATTGGTCACGAAATCCAGCCGATCGGAGGGGACGGTCAAAATCGGGCAGAGGTTGAATGTACCAATCCACTCCTCGTACAGTTCGTTCAATTGCTCCAGATACTCCGGTGTGATGCTCCGCTCAAAAGGGCGTCCTCGCTGGGCGATGCGCGCCATCAGCGTGGGCACCGAAGCGCGCAAGTAAACGACCAGGTCAGGCGGCGGTAACAGCGCGCTCAACACCTCATACAACTCCCGATAACTGCGGTAATCCCGTTCACTCATCAGCCCCTGGCGGTACAGGTTGCGGGCAAACACTTCCGCGTCCTCGTACACCGTCCGATCCTGCACCACGGAGTAGGGGCGCTGCAGCAACTGGTGATGGTGACGAAGACGCCGGGAAAGGAAAAAGACCTGAGAATGGAAACTCCAGCGGGCCATATCCTGATAGAAATCAGCCAGATACGGATTGTCGGAGACGGCCTCAAAAAACGGCTCCCAGCCCAATCGCTCCCCCAGCATTCCGGTCAGGCTGGATTTGCCGACGCCGATATTTCCGGCGATGGCGACGAACCATTTTTTCATGGCTCACCCCCGGCCCGAGGGAACGAGAGGATGAAGGTGCTCCCTTTCCCCACCTCGCTTTCTACTCTGACAAATCCGCGATGGGCTTCCATAATTTCCCACACCAGGGCCAGACCGATGCCCATTCCCCCGAAGCGGCGAGTGGTGGAACCATCTACCTGATAGAAGCGCTCAAAAATGTGCGGGAGATGCTCCCGAGGGATGCCGATCCCCTCGTCCTGAACGGCCAGGTTCACCCAGTCTCCTTCCGACCAAACCCGAAGGCGCACTGTTCCTCCCTGGGGGCTGAATTTGATGGCGTTATCCACCAACTGCGAAACGGCCAGAAGCAGATGCTCCCGGTCGGCCAGGATGGTGGGTACCTCCTCGGGGACTTCCTTGATCAGGGCAATTCCAGCACCCTCTGCCCGACGTCGGTAGTGCTCCACCACCCAGTCCAGTGTTTCGGGAAGCGAATGGGGCGCCATGACCATAGATTCAGGGCGGACAGTCCGGAGAGCAGTCAGGTTGCCGATCATCCCGGCCAGCGCCTGGGTTCGCTCATAAACAATCTGAAGGGCAGAATGCTGGAGCGGTTGGACGGGCCCTAATTCGCCGTTCAACAGGAGTTCCACGTACCCCTGGACCAGCGTCAGAGGGGTACGGAGTTCGTGACCGACATTCTGAATCATTTGCTCCCGAAGCCGGTCCAGATTTTGCAGCCGTTGCAGCGCCGCCGACAATTGGGCTGACCGCTCCTCCAGTTGCTCATACAGGCGCGCGTTTTCCAGGGCAATGGCTGCCTGTCCGGCAAAAGCCAGCGCGACCCGGGCGTGCTCCCGGCTGTAGAACCCCGGCTCCTTCTTATCCAGGGTCAACATCCCGATGACCCGGTCTCCGTAGAGAAGGGGAACGCCCATCCAGGCCCGAATGCCCGCCTTCATATGGGGCTCCCGTCGGAATTCCGTATAGAGGGCCGGAGCATCCTCCAGAATCACCGGGGCGCGGGTCCGCACAACCTGAATGTTGGGATTCCCGTTGGCCATCAGGTCTATGGTCGTCCCCAGAATATCCTCCGGGTTCGGAAAGCCCCGTCCAGCGATAATCTCCAGTTTTCCTTCCCGAAGCAACTGCACCGAGGCACTGTCGTAGGGAACCACGTTCTGCAACTCGCTCAGAATTCGCTCCAGGACCTCCCGAAGGTCCAGCGTGGTCGTCATTGCCTGGGCCGCGCGGTAGAGGCTCTCCGCTTCCTCCCGCCGGCGCTGCTCCTGCCGATAGAGGCGAGCGTTCTCCAGAGCGATGGCCAGTTCTCCGGCGATGGCCGTGAAAAAGGCCAGGTCTTCCTCTCGGAACGCGTTGGTCCGCCGGCTTTCTACGTTGAGCACCCCGATGACTTCTTCGCCCAACCGAAGCGGGACACACAATTCCGAGCGCACGTCCGGATGCCCCGGATAATAGAAGGGCACCTCCCGGACATCCCGAATCAACATCGCCTTTCCGGATTGAAAGACGATTCCGCAGACACTCCCATCCAGGGGGAGGCGAACTTCTTCCACCGGAACATCGTAGCCGATCTGGGAGGGATGGATGCGCAGGAACTGGCCGGATTCATCCGGCAGGACGACGGCGAGGAACTCCACCTGCAGCGCCGACCGCAGGGTCTGAATGGTGCGCTGCAATATCTGATCAAAGTCCAGGGTGGATGCCGCCGCCAGCATCACCTCCCGCAGCACCCAGGCCTGGGCCTGACGATGAAGGGTTTCCTGGTAAAGGTTGGCGTTCTCTATGGCGGTCGCCAGTTGGTTGGCAACAATCTGCAAGACGGTCACATCCTCGGGGGTAAACGCGGCCGGATGGTCGGATTGAACCGTCATTGCCCCAATCACCCGCTCGCGGCTTATGAGCGGTAAGGCCATCTCTGAACGGGTATGGGGAAGGAGAGGGTTATCAAACCGGATCGCTTCCTTGCCCACATCCAGCGCGATGCGGGGCTTGCCATAGGCCGTACACCAGCCGATCATAGAGGGGCCGCCGACCTCCAGTTTATGCCCCATCTCCAGCATTTTCCGGCCCGCCTCGCCGGTGCCGGCCCGCAGGACCGCCCAGCGCCCGGTCTCATCCAGCAGGAAGATGCCGACGTAATAGAGGTTGAACCGCCCCCGGACCAGTTCGGCCGTTTCGGAGAGCAACCGCTGGGTGTCCAGAATGGACGCCGCTGCACGGGCAACCTCGGCAGCGGTTTCCAGTTGGGTCATCCGTTGCCGGCTTTCCCTCAGCAGGCGGACATTCTCAATGGCAATGGCGGCCTGCATCGCGATCTCTTCCAGCAACTGCCGGTCCCCTGCGGTAAAAGCATAGGGGATATAGGACTGGACGGAGAGGACCCCAACCGGCTGCTCCCGTACCTTCAGAGGGAGGACCGCCAGGGAGCGGGTGGGGTCTCCAATCTGGATCGCCGGGACGGGCAGCGGCTCCTGCCGGGCATCGTTGATCCAGAGGGGCTGACCGGTACGGATGACCCAGCCGGCCAATCCGGCCCCTTCGGAGAGTTTCAGGCGCAGCGGCGGCTGCCGCTCCCCCCGGTCTATCAGAACCGGAATGGTGATCTCGTCCAGGAGGGGATCGTAGAGGCCGATATACAGCGTAGAGACGCCCAGGATCCGCTGCAGCGCCCCGGCAATAGAGGCGAGAACAGCCTCCAGGTCCTGAGCGGCGAGAATCTGACGGTCAATCTCCTGGAACGCGGCCAGCATATCCGGCCAGCGATGGGCCTGCCGGGATAGCGACTCCTGGGCCACCGCGATGGCCGCCAGGTCGGCCAGGGACTGACACCGCTGCACTTCTTCCGGAGCCCAGGACCGGGGCTGGTTCCAGTAGAAGACCATCGCGCCCAGAGGCCGCTGGAGATAGCGGAGAGGGAGGACGATGTAGGAGCGGAATCCCTCCCGCCGCGCCGCCTCCCAGAGCGCCCGGGCGGCCGGGTCGTGCCAGGCATCCTCAATCATGATGGGGCCCGGGTCGTGCCAGGCATCCTCAATCATGATGGGGCCCGGCTCCTGCAGGAGCCGGGAGCCGGAGACCTGGCGGAAGACGTCAGTTAAGAACAGGAGGTACTCTTCGGAAAGCCCCCGGGCACACCCGACCGTCAGACGGTCGCGCTCGCCGTTGTAGAGGTAGATGGCCCCCCGGTCGGCGCCCACATCCCGGAGCCCGCCATCCAGAAACAGGAGCAATATGTCTTTCAACGGAGTTCCCGTCAGGAGACGCCGGACAACCTCCAGACCGAGAGAGGTCACATCATCGCCGGGGCTCTTTGCAGCCAACTTACGCCTCCTCCGGCATCGGCCCGGTCGCGCCGGATACCGATTCCATTCGTTCCAGATAGCGGCGGGAAAGGGCCAGTGCCCGACGAACATCCGGAGAAGTTCCCGTGGGGTCGGCGGAGAGGGCGGCACCCAGGGCGCCGACCGCCTCGGTGAAAGCCAGGAATTCCGTCACCAGGGTGCGTTGAGGGAAAGCGCGCGGTTCTCCAGAAATCTCTGTCGGTATCTCCGCCAGGCGCGCCCGCACCTCCGCCGCGCTCAGCGCGGCCCGAATCCGTCCTTCTACGTAGGCCAGGTCCTGGGGATTCCGAACAAAGTCCAGGCCGTCGGTATTGATCACCAGCAGGGGGGTCGCATCGTAGGTGGCGAAGTGGCGCTCATACGCCTGACGCAGACTTTCAATGTAGGCCGGGTCCATCCCCCGCTCATAGGGACGGTCCCGGGTGGCGATGCGCGCCATCAACACATCCAGGCTGGCCTGGAGGTAGACGACCAGGTCAGGGAGGACCACCTTCTCCGCCAGCGCCTGGTGGAGCCGCTCATAGGTCGCCAGTTCGTCCCCCCTCAGATTCAGATGGGCAAAGAGGCGGTCTTTGGCGAACGTGTAGTCGGCGATGAGCGGACGGTTGTTGCGCCGGATTTCCTGCTGCTGGCGATACCGGCTGAGCAGGAAGAAAATCTGGGTCTGGAAAGCGTACCGCTGACGGTCAGCGTAGAAGTCCGATAGAAAGGGGTTCTCCTCAAAGACCTCCAGTAAAAGGTCGGCCTGAAAACGGGGCTGCAACAATCGGGCCAGCGCCGTCTTGCCGACACCGATCACGCCTTCAATGGCCAGATAAAAGGGACGGGACACCGCCTGTCCTCCTCAACAAGGGGTCATCATTATTAGGATACTCCGAGAAGGGAGAAAAGTCAAGGAGCAGGAAGCAGGAAGCAAGAAGCAGGAGGCAGGAGGCAGGAGGCAGGAGGCAGGAGGCAGGAGGCAGGAAGCAGGAAGCAGGAGGCAGGAGGCAGGAGGCAGGAAGCAGGAAGCAGGAAGTAGGAGGCAGGAGGCAGGAGGCAGGAGGCAGGAAGCAGGAAGCAGGAAGTAGGAGGCAGGAGGCAGGAGGCAGGAGGCAGGAAGCAGGAAGCAGGA
>CALDFY010000170.1 GCA_937942115.1 uncultured Anaerolineae bacterium
GCAACCGCAAGGGTTGCCCCTACACTTCGCGCCGGGCGTGAACCTCACCCCACCCCCAGCGGCTTCGCCGCTACCCCCTCCCCTCTCCCGAACGAAGTTCGGGAGAGGGGAGGGGAACGAGGGGATTTTTGGGCGGGCGGCTTCGCCGCCCGCCCAAAAACCCCCCTTTCCCCAGAGCGGAGCGATGGGGAGGGGGGCAAGGGGGGTGAGGGGCAAAGAAGCCTGCCGCCCCCCCCAGAACGAGGGGGGCGCAAAAAACCCACACTTGTGAGGGAGAAGGGAAGGAGATGGCCCGAAGGGCCGGGGGAAGGGTGAGGCGGAGTCCAACTTTCCAGGAGCCAGCGAATGTCGCTCAAAGCACTGATAGAGGCCATGCGCCCCAAACAGTGGGCGAAGAATATCTTCGTCTTCGCCCCGTTGGTCTTTGACCTCAAACTGTTCCATCCCGTCTATCTGGCCCGAACCCTGGCCGGTTTCGTCCTGCTGTGCCTGATTTCGGGCGCCGTCTACCTGATCAACGACCTGGTGGACGCAGATAAGGACCGTCAGCATCCCCGCAAGCGGAATCGGCCCATCGCGTCCGGGCGGCTCTCCCCGCGCCGGGCGCTGATGGCGGCCATCCTCATCCCGCTGCTCAGCCTGCCCGCCGGATTCCGGCTGGACCCCCTCTTCGGCGCGATTCTGGCCGTGTATTTTGTCCTGCAGATTGCCTACTCCTTCTCTCTCAAGAACCTCGTCATCGTGGACGCGATGGCGGTGGCGATGGGGTTCGTCCTGCGCGTCGCCGCTGGCATCCCCCTGGTGGAGGCGGAGCGGTTCTCCCCCTGGATTTACACCTGCATGGGCCTGCTGGCCCTCTTCATCAGTTTCAGCAAACGCCGCCACGAACTGACGCTCCTGGGGGAGAACGCCAACAGCCACCGGGAGAGTCTGGGGGAATACTCCATCCCCCTTCTGGACCAGTTCATCCTCATTGTGACCACCGCGACCCTGGTGGCCTACACCCTGTACACCTTCTCCGCGCCCAACCTGCCGCCGAACCACCTGATGATGCTGACGGTGCCCTTCGTCCTTTACGCCGTCTTCCGGTACCTGTATCTGGTCTACGTGAAGGGGCTGGGCGGGGAACCGGAGGAAATCGTCCTGCGGGACCGGCCGTTGCAGGTCGGGGTACTGCTATGGGGATTGGCCGTCATTCTGATTATGTATCTGGGGTAGAAGATAGAACCCTCACCCCACTCCCTGCCCCCTCCCCTCTCCCGCTCGCCTTCGGCGGCAGGAGAGGGGATCCCCCTTTAATCCCCCTTTTCGGAATTCAAGGGGGTAAAAGGCAGCGAGGCCCCTGCAGGGCCTCCGCGTCGGGCAAGGTGATCCTGCTGGGGGAACACGCGGTGGTGTACGGACGGCCGGCGGTCGCCGTCCCCCTGAGCGGACTGCGCGCGACGGCCACCCTGACCCCGCACCCCGGCCCGTTCCGCATCCAGGCCCCGGCGGTGGGGATAGACGCCCCTCTCTCCGAACTCCCTCCCGACCACCCGCTGGCGCGCATCGTCGTTCTGACGGTGGAGCACCTCCGCCGGCCTCCGCCGGACGCCCTGTTGCGGATAGAATCGGCGATCCCGGTGGCCTCCGGGCTGGGGTCGGGGGCGGCGGTCTCTACGGCCATCGTCCGGGCGCTGGCCGCCTGGCATAGTATCCCGCTGGAGCCGCCGACCGTCTCCGCGCTGGTGTACGAGGTGGAGCGCATCTACCACGGCACCCCCAGCGGGATAGATAACACCGTCATCGCCTACGAGCGGCCCGTCTACTTCGTCCGGGGACAGCCGCCGGAGCCGCTGCCGGTGGGCGCCCCGCTGCACCTGCTGGTGGCGGATAGCGGCATCCCCAGCCAGACCCGCGAGGTGGTGGGAGACGTCCGACGGCGGTGGGAGGCGGAGCCGGCCCGCTACGAGGCGCTCTTTGACCGGGTCGCTGAAGCGGTGGAGGCGGCCCGAGGGGCCATCGCCCGGGGCGATGCGCGGGCGCTGGGGGAGCAGATGAACGCCAACCACGAACTCCTGCGGGAAATGGGCGTCTCGGCGCCTGTGCTGGACCGACTGGTGGAGGCGGCCCGGCGGGCCGGCGCGCGGGGAGCCAAACTCTCCGGCGCCGGTCGGGGCGGCAACATTGTCGCGCTGGTGGAGCCGTCCTCTACCGAGGAAGTGGCGGAGGCGCTGAGAGAGGCCGGCGCCGCCTGCGTCTGGCGGACGGAGATCGCGACGGGTGTCGCCGAAACATAAGGAATCTCACACAAAGGCACAAAGACCACAAAGATTTATTTATTTCTTTGTGCCTTTGTATCCTGGTGTGAGAACGATCACAGATGACAGAACGGGTTTTCCTGAAACTGGGCGGGTCACTGATTACCGACAAATCCTCCCCCTATACGCCGCGACCGGAGGTCATCCGACGGCTGGCGGAGGAGGTGCGGGAGGCGTTGGACGCGCGGCCGGACCTGGAGTTGGTCATCGGCCACGGGTCCGGTTCGTTCGGCCACGCCGCCGCCGCGCCCTACGGCACCCGCCAGGGGGTCCGGACGCCCCGGGAGTGGCGGGGATACGCGGAGGTAGCGGCGGCCGCCGCCCGCCTCCACCGCATCGTCACCGACCTCTTCCTGGAAGCCGGGGTGCCTGTGCTCAGCCTGCAACCTTCCGCCTCGGCCCGCTGCCGGGACGGCGAACTGGTCCATCTGGAGACGGCGCCGATTCGGACCGCGCTGGCCCAGGGACTGGTGCCCCTCATCTACGGCGACGTGGCGCTGGACGAAGTGCGGGGAGGGACCATTGTCTCTACGGAGGACCTCTTCGTTTATCTGACCCCCATTCTCTCCCCCCGGCGGATTCTCCTGGCCACCCGGGTAGCGGGCGTGCTGGACGCCGGAGGGCGGGTGATTCCCGCTATCGTCCCGGCCGACCTCCCGGCTCTGCGGCCGTTCCTCCGGGGAGCGCGCGGCACCGACGTGACCGGCGGAATGGCCGACAAGGTGGAGCGAATGGCCGCCCTGGTGGAGCGCCATCCGGGCCTGACCGTGCAGATTTTCTCCGGCGAAATCCCCGGAACGGTCTCCTTGGTCCTGACGGACGCGGGCATCCCCTCCGGCACCCGAATTTGCCGGTAGGGTGCTTCATCCCCCCCGGCCCTTCGGGCCACCCCCTTC
>CALDFY010000171.1 GCA_937942115.1 uncultured Anaerolineae bacterium
CGAGGAGGCAACTATGCGCGGATTGCTAAAGTTAATCTGGGTTCAGATGAAACTCTACCTGCGGGAGCCCATCGCCACCTTCTTCACCATCTTCTATGCGCCGATGGTGCTCCTGCTCTTCGGCGCCATCTACGGCAACAAGCCCACTCCCCTCTTCGGCGGGCGAGGGACAATGGATGTCACGGTGCCTTCCTACATTGGGCTCATCATTGTCACAGTGGGGTTTATTGGCTTACCCATCAGCACAGCGGCGGCGCGCGAGAGCGGCGTCCTGCGGCGCTTCCGAACCACCCCTCTCCACCCTCTGGCCTACATCGTCAGCGACATCCTCAGTTATCTCCTGATGACCATGCTGGGCGTCCTGTTGCTCATTCTGACCGGCCAACTGGTTTTCCACATCCGGTTTGAGGGGAACATTCTGAGCGTGCTGGCGGGCTTCCTTCTGGGAACGACGGCGTTCTTTGCCCTGGGGTATCTCATCGCCGGACTGGCCCCGACCGCCCGCATTGCTCAGACCATCGGAATGGTGCTGGCGTTTCCGATGATGTTCCTATCCGGAGCCTCCATCCCTCTGGAAGTGCTGCCCGCGAAGGTGCAGGCCGTCAGCCGCTACATCCCGCTGACCCACATAGTGAGGCTGATGAAGGGGCTATGGTTCGGCGAGGCGTGGAGTCAGCACTGGACGGAGGTCGCCGTGCTGGCGGGGTGCCTGCTGGTCGGGGGGATGCTGGCGGCGCGGACGTTTCGGTGGGAATAAGATGACGGTCGCCCTGAGGGCGACCGTCATCTACAGATATTGCCGCAGTTGCCGGCTGCGTCGGGGGTGACGCAGACGGCGGAGGGCCTTGCCTTCAATCTGGCGGATTCGCTCGCGGGTCAGGCCGAATTTCTGCCCCACCTCTTCCAGCGTGTGACTCCGGCTGCCCCCCAGCCCGAAGCGCAGACGCAGGATCCGGGCTTCCCGGGGGCTGAGGGTGGATAAGACTTCCTCTACTTTCTCCGCCAACATCTTGTGATATGCGCTCTGGGGAGGGGTGGGCGTAGAATCGTCCTCAATGAATGCCCCCAGTTCGTTATCTTCCTCTTCCCCCACCGGGTGTTCCAGGCTCAGTGGCCGCCAGGAGACACGCAGCATCCACTGGACTTTGCGGGGTTCCAGGTCCAGTTCGGCCGCAATTTCCTCAGGGGTGGGAGGGCGACCGTATTCCTGCTCCAGTTGCTGGGCCGTCTTGTAGAGCCGGCGGATACGGTCGGACATATGGACGGGGACGCGAATGGTGCGGCTCTGGTCGGCCACAGCCCGGCTGATCGTCTGACGGATCCACCAGGTCGCGTAGGTACTGAACCGATAACCGCGCCGGTAGTCAAATTTCTCCACGGCTTTCATCAGGCCGAGATTCCCTTCCTGAATCAGGTCCAGGAAGGGGACTCCGCGACCGATGTACTTTTTGGCGATGCTGACGACCAGGCGAGTGTTCGCCTTGATCAGGTGTTCCCGCGCGGCCCGGCCTTCTTCCACCAGCGCTTCCAGTCGGGCCCGCTCCATCGGGTCCGTCCCGTTGTTCGCCAGCACCCGCTCCGCTTCGCGCCCGACTTCAATGATGTGGGCCAGATGAGTCTCTTCCTCCAGGGATAGCAACGGTACCCGGGCCATTTCCCGAAGGTAAAGGCCTACTGCGTCATCGGCTGCAATCCCACTCAAGTCATCCAGGTCCACCTCGCTCAGTTCGGCCAAATCTTCCGTCTCTGGCGCGGGCAACTCATCGTATACCTCAATCCCCGCTTCGCTCAACAACGCAATGACTTCATCCAGTTGCTCCGGGGACCCTTCGGCCTCTGGCAGAAGGTCCAGAATATCACCGGTAGTCAGGTACCCCTGGGCTTCCGCTTTCTCCAGCAATTCTTCCAGTATATCCATACTCCCTACTCCTTGATCTTACTCTCTGCTCTGCAGGAATTGAGCCAGGGGGGCCAGTCGGGGGTCTACTCTCTCCTCCGCACAGCGACAGGGTTCCAGATTCAGATTGGCTCCACACTCCGGGCAGATACCCTTGCAATCCGGGCGGCACAGGGGCTTCATCGGTAGATTGACCCAGATTTGCTCTCGCAACAGCGGCAAGGGATCAAACCATCCCTCATCGGTGAGCGCATAGGAAATGCCGGGGCGTGGCCGGCCACTCAGACCGATGGTCTCCTCTACCTCCAGGACGGTGTCGTAGGGAAACGGTTCCAGGCACCGGACACATTCTATCTCCACGCGGGTTTCTATCTGGGCTTCCACCAGGATGCCGCCCTGGACGCGAGTGAACTGAATGGGGCCACGGAGGAAGGCTACCGAGATATCATCCAGGTGCTGAGGGCCTTCATCCAGAGTGAAGGAGAGGCGCTCGCCCGGACGCGCCCCGATGAGCGGGGAAAGGTCTATCTGGACCATAGAAATACAAAAGTACCAGGCACTTCCTCAGGCCATAGTGGTCTCAGGAGAAAAGGTCCGCTGAATCCATCGGGAAAGTGCCTGGTACTGAATCGTTCAACCGCCTTTTATGCTGGGTTTGCACATATTATAACAGAAAAGAAGGCGTTCGTCAAGGGTTTTTGCGCCGATTCCGGGAATGTTTTCCCAAGTCCTCTGGGAATCCGGCCATCGGACCCAGTTGCCCGTTGGGGCATTTTCTGGTAATATACAGTTGCACCGGAACAGTCCCATCTGCGCGAGGAGAACCGCTATGAAAGTCCTCTCCTATCATGCCGAACTCTGCGTTGGCTGCCACATCTGCGAGGAGGTCTGTGCGGAGACCTGGTTCAAAACCCCCGACGCGGCGAAGTCCAGTATCGTGATTCGGGACGAGGGCTCGGGTCCCCTGCAGGCCACGTTCTGTGTGCAGTGCGGTGAGTGCATCGCCGTCTGCCCGACCCAGGCTCTGTATCGGGATAAGCAGGGCATCGTCCGGTTGCGCAAGCAACTCTGTGTGGGGTGCCTCTCCTGCGTGGGCTTCTGCCCATATCTGGCGATGTTCTACCATCCGGACCTGCTGGAGCCGTTCAAGTGCGTGGCCTGCGGGCAGTGCGTGAAGGAGTGCCCTGCGGACGCGCTGGCTCTGGTAGAGATGCCCACCCCCACGCCGTAGACGTCAGCCGATGACCCTCGGCGCGATGAGGGGATGACAGTCTCCCTTCAATAGGGAGAAACAGAACGGAGGGTTGAAGCAGCGGGCGGAGCCGTTGCTTCAACCCTCCGTTTTCAGCGCAGGCTAAAGCCTGCACTACTCCACGCGGATCCGACTCAGCAGCAGAAAGTCCCGGCCGTCCTCTAACCGGAGGCGTCCTCCCCCATCGGAGCGATAAAGGCCGATTTCCACCTCGTAGAAGCCGGGCGGCGTCTCCGGCTTCACCCGCAGCGTGTAGGTCTCCCGGTATATCTCCCCGGCCTGCCACTGAGACGTGGGCGGGGTCGGCGGTCGGTCCTCCTGTCCCCAGAGGGTCTGCGGCGGCTCCAGGATATGGGTAAAGACGGTGTAGTCGTGCTCCCCTGGGCCGAGGGCCCGCCAGTACAGGGTCAACACCACCGTCTCCCCGGGGCGCACCCGCCGGGGAGTCATCTCGTACCCCACCAGTTCTATCCGATCCCCAAAACGATAGGAGACGGGGTTGGGATACGGGCCCGGGCGGGGCCGGAGCGTCAGTTCTCCGAAGGAAATGTGGTCCGGACGCCGCTCCGCTTCGCTTCGTGGCTGACTACGAACGGACAGAACGGGCATCCGCTCCCAGGTCCGCCGGTCGTAGAAGCCCATCATCAGCGAAAGGCGCGCCGGAGCCACGGCGGTCTCGGGCACCCGCAGGCGGAAGCGTTCCGCCCAGCGCTCCCCGGCCGGCAGTTGGGTCGCCCGCACCAGCCCCTGCCGGGGGTAGCGGTCGTCCTGGGCCAGGATAATCTCCAGGTCGTCCACCAGGTGGACGAAGAGGCTCCAGTCCCGCGTGGGGGGCCGAAGGGTTTCCAGATAGAGCGTCAGGTCTACGGCTTCCCCCGGCTCCAGTGAGGACGGGCGAAGGTCGTAGCCCAGCAGGCGGAATTCGTCACCGAAAGTCGCTCCCAGGGGATGGGGGATGTCCGCCGGAATGGGCAGGTCGGGGGGACGGTAGGCCGGGGCGATCCAGAGGGCCGGCGCCAGCAGGGCCAGGGTTCCCAGGAGGACAGGGGGGAGGAGCCTCACCCCACCCCCGCCGCCTTCGGCGGCACCCCCTCCCCTCTCCCGAACAGAGTTCGGGAGAGGGGAGGGGGTCGGGGGGAAAGGTGAGGAAAGTACTCGCGCCACTTGCTCCCAGCCGACCCACAGCCCCAGCGAGATGGGCCCGATGGCGGGGAAGAGGAGCCGTCCCTGAGAGGCCGGAGTCTGCGCGGTCCAGCGCAGGAATGCGGCAAAGAGGACGGCCACATATCCCAGAAGTCCCAGCCCGACGGCCCCCTCTTCCCCCCAGGTGCGGGTGCGGACGGCGCGGGCCAGCCCCCCGCCCACCCGGGCCAGAAGCCCCAGGGCCGCCAGCGCGGTCCAGGCATCCAGCACCCGGTATATCCACACCGGCATCAGGACGTTCATCCAGCCGAAGACGCCCCAGAAGGACCAGCGGAAGCCCTGGAATTCCCGCAGGAGGTCGGGGAGGGTTGCCCTGCGCCGCCCGACGATGTCCAGCATCACGGAGAGTCCGAAGGGGTCGTGGTAGAGGGTCCAGTTGCGCCAGAACCACCAGCCGCAGAGGGCCAGGGCGATGGAAAATACAGCCACAACGGCTATGCCCTTTTGGGAAAGGCGCGGGACTCTGACCAGGAGAACCGCCAGCGCCAGGGGCCAGAGCGTCAGGCCGCTCAGTTTGGCCAGCGCGGCGATGCCCAGCAGAGCGCCCAGCAAGAGGGCGCGGGGCCAGGAGAATCCCCGTCGCCAGATGACGGCCAGAATCCAGAGGCCGGCGGCAGTAGCGGCGTTGACCAGGGCGTCGTTGTTCACCGACGCGGTGACGAAGAGGAACATCGGGTTAACGGCCACCAGCAGGCCGCTCCCCAGCGCCCAGCCGGGGCGGTCGGGGAAGAGCAGGCGCACTGCGTTCACCGTCGCCAGGACGGTCAACAGGCCCAGCGCCACCGAGACCAGCCGCCAGAGGTGGAGGGTGAGGACAGCGCCCCGCCAGGGAAAGGCTTCAGCGGGGCTATGCAGCACCTGATTCCGGTTGGCGATAAGGGAGGCATCACCGGAAGAGGCGTGGGGGTTGGGGATATAGACGGCGTCCAAATCGTCCAGGGGGAGGCGAAATAGGCGCGTCAGACCGGCCAGCAGAGCATAATAAAGGGGGGGCTGACTCCCTTCCTGCCGCCAGGGCATCTCCTCTCCGGGGCGCTGCACCGGAAGCCCCTCACTCTGCACCAGCCAGACCGCCATACCGATATGCCATGTCTCATCGGGAGACTCAAAGAGGGGATTAGCCGCGCTATGCATGAGGGCCAGGGCCAGGTAGAGGAGCAAAAGGAGCGCCCGGTAGAAAGGAAAGCATTGATCGGACATTTCGCCTCCCCTGCGTTCATCTGCGTCCCATAACCCGCCCCACCAACGCCACCGTCCGGCGGGCGATGCGGTCCCAGGAGAAGTCGGCGGCGAGGGCCCGCGCGCCGGCCTCCAGCCGCGC
>CALDFY010000172.1 GCA_937942115.1 uncultured Anaerolineae bacterium
TATATATACGATCTGACTGGTGAAAGTCCGACAACGCAAAGATATTACGTTAGCAATGGTAATCTCGTGAGAAATGTCGGCGGGAACACTTCTATCCTAGCACGCGGTCTGGAGAGCGTGCAGGAGGAGCCGGACGGCCCCCTCCACGTCCTCCCCGTCCACCATTTCGCTGGGGGTGTGGATATAGCGGCAGGGGATAGAGAGACAGCCGGAAGGGACACCGGAGCGGGTCAGTTGCATCGCCGCCGCGTCGGTCGTGCCCCGCTCCAGGACTTCCATTTGGTATGGCACTCCCGCCGCCTCCGCCGCGTGCACCAGCCACTCCCGTACCACAGGATGGGCGATCATCCCGGCATCCTGCACTTTGACTGCCGGTCCCTTTCCCAGTTCCACCGCCATGGGTCGGCTCTCCGGCGTGTCTCCCGTCCCGGTCACATCCACAGCAATGGCCATATCCGGCTCAATCCCGTAGGCCGCCGTCCGGGCGCCGGAGAGCGTCGTCTCTTCCTGGACGCTGAAGACGAAGTGGACTTCGTGGGGGGTCGGTCCGAGCCGCCGCAGCGTCTCCACCAGAACGGCGCAGCCGATGCGGTCGTCCATCGCTTTGGCGACCAGCCGCCGGCCCTGGACGGCGAAGGGCCGCTCAAAGACGGCTGCGTCCCCCACCCGCACGGGGCAATCCGCCCGACCGGTCGCGCCCACGTCTATGTACAGTTGTTCAAACGTCGGGGCCTTATTCGGATCTTCCCGTTTCTCCGACCCGATGACGCCGAGGGTGCCGTTCTCAAAGCGGACGCGCGCGCCCAGGCAGGTGAGGGGCGAGACGCCGCCGATAGGGGTGAACCGCAGGAAGCCCTTCTCATCTACGTAGGTGGCCATGACGCCGATTTCGTCCATATGGGCCGCCAGCATGATACGGCGCCCGTTGCCGGTCCCCCGGCGGACGGCGACCAGACTGCCCAGCGGGGTCACCCGGACTTCGTCGGCGTAGGGTTCCACTTCTGCGCGCAGGACGGCGCGGATGGTGTCTTCAAAGCCGGAAGGGCCGAAGGTTTCGGTGAATTTGCGGATCAGGTCGTGCATGTTTCTCCTCCGGCGGAGAATGGTTGCTTTGCCGCAAAAACGTGATACAATTTAGAAAACTCCTTCTTCAGCGAGGTAGAACGTGAAAATCGTTGTTCGCTCCAGTGAAGCCGATGTAATGGTTCTTCCCGTTCGTCTGATGGATGCGCTGGGCCTACAGGACGGGGACCTGGTGCAGGCTCGTGTAGATCATCAGGCTCTGCGTCTTGCCCGGCTGGGGCGCTTTCTTGAATTGCGCGGTGCGCTCGCCGATGACGAGGAGTTTGACCGGGCGATGGATCTTTTGGATAAAGCGTGGGAGATATGGAGCCCCCCCTTCTCTGTTTAGATACTGACGTGCTAATCGCCTATCTTAAAGGACGGGAACCCGCCGCTACAGCGGTCGCCTATGCGGTTCAGGAATGGATGTGCTTCGTCACCGCCATTACAGTATATGAACTTCTCTTTGGTCTGGCTCGCGCTCAAAGGGCGATTGGCGAAGAAGACCTACTGGACGTGTTGGATGTTCTGCCTCTGGATCGCGCAGCGGCTCGCCGGGCAGCCGGCTTACATGATGAGTTAATTCGCCACAATATGGACATCGGGATCAAAGACGTACTGATTGCCGCTATCTGCTTGGAACACTCGCTTCCTCTACTCACCCTCAACGAACGCCACTTTCGCAGAGTCCCAAGCCTTCGGGTACTTACCCCCCCTGACATTCTGGCCTTCGGGATGACCTCTCTTCATCCCCGGCGCGGGTAGAGAAATCCAGATCACTGCGCCTCAGCCGGGCCAGGCTCTCCCGCATCAGCCGGACGGTGTTTTCCAGGTCCGCTGGGGAGAGCAGGCTGACGGGGCTGTGGATGTAGCGGCAGGGGACGGCGACGGTGCCGCAGGGGACGCCTTCCCGGGCCAGGTGGATGGCGCCGGAGTCGGTGCCGCCAATACCCGGTTGCTTGAACTGGTAAGGGATGCCCAGTGCTTCCGCCGTCTCCACCAGTAGCCGCAATAGACCCCGGTGGGCAATGAACGTGTGGTCCATCACCGTGATCGCCGGCCCTTTGCCCAATTCGGATGTCGGACTGACGTCCTTCTTTTTGGGCAGGTCGTCGGCGATGGTGCCCTCCAGGGCAAAGGCGCCATCGGGGCGGTTGGCGTAGGCGGCGACGCGCGCGCCCCGCAACCCCACTTCCTCCTGCACGGTGAAGACCGCGTACAGGTCGTGGGGAAGCCGCCCGCCGCGCACCAGTTCCGCCAGGACCGCACAACCGGCGCGGTCGTCAAAAGATTTCCCCTTGACCAGCGCGCCCATCTCTTCAAAACGGGTGGCGAAGACGATGGGGGTTCCCAGCGGGGCCAACCGCTGGGCCTCATCTTTCCCCTTTGCCCCGATGTCCACCAGCAACTGGTCTATCTTGACGACCTTCTCGTCCTCTCCCTGTTCCAGGAGATGGACAGGCTTGAGGCCGATGACGCCGGGGATACGGTCCGGTCCCACCCAGACCTGAGCGCCGGGGAGGACCCGGTCGTCTATGCCACCGATGGCGCGCACGCGCAGGCCCCCCGAATCGTCGTGCCCCACGACCATCAGCCCGATTTCATCCATGTGGGCCGTCAGCAGAACCCGCAGGCGGTCCGCGCCGGTCCCCTCCCGGAAGACATGGAGGTTCCCCAGCGCGTCCACCCACATCCGGTCCGCGAACCCTTCCAGCGCCCGGCGCAGGACCTGTCGGACTTCTTTTTCGTGGCCCGAAGGGCCAAAGGCTTCGGAGAGTTCTTTTAAAATCTCCACTTTCCCATTACTCCTCTTCCCAACGGGGCCGGAAATCCGCCTCCAATCCGGCGGCGAAGAGGGCCAGCAGACGGCCGGCCCGCTCCACGTCCTTCAGCGAGACCGTCTCCACCGGCTGGTGCATGTAGCGGAGGGGAACCGAGACCAGACCCGTAGGCACGCCCTCGCGGCTCACCTGGATGGCCCAGGCGTCGGTGCCGCTGCGGCCCGGGATGGGGTCTATCCGGTAGGGGATTTCGTTGGCCTCGGCGACCTTCTTCAGCCGCTCCACCACCGCCGGATGGAAGTTCGGCCCGACGCCGATGGCGACCCCTTCTCCCAGCGGGAAGGTCAGGTGGTTGGGCACGCCGGCCTGCTGCCCAAAGGTGACGTCCACCGCGACGGCCATATCGGGGGCGACGCCGTAGGCGGCGGTGGTGGCGCCGTAGAGCCCCACTTCCTCCTGGACCGTCGCCACGGCGACCACGTCCCAGGCGTGAGATGTGCGGGAGAGGTGCTCCAGGGCCAGCGTCAGCACCGCCACCGAGACCCGGTTATCCAGCGCCTTGCCCGCCAGCAGGCCGTTTTTCAGTTCTACGGCCTCCCGCCGGAAGGAGACGGGATCACCCACCCGGACGACGGCCTTCAGTTCCTCTTCCGGCAGTCCTACGTCCACGAACAGTTCCTCCCAGGGGAGGGTCTTATCCCGCCGGTCGGGGGGGACGACGTGGGGCGGGCGCATCCCCACAACGCCGGGGAGGTCCCGCCGTCCGTGGACGACGACCTCTGTCCCCGGCAGGACGCGCCGGTCGGCCCCGCCCGCGCGGGTGATGCGCAGGAAGCCCTTTTCTATGCCCGTCACCCGTAACCCGATTTCGTCCATATGGGCGGCGAACATCAGGGCGGGGCGGGGCTCCGGGCCGGAGCCGCGCCGACGGCCGATGAGGCTCCCCAGGCCGTCGGTCTGAATCTCATCCACCAGCGAGGCCCACAGGTCGCGCACCAGGGCCCGCACCGGTTCTTCGTGTCCGGGCAGGCCGGGAACTTCCGAGAGTCTTTTCAGCAGTTGGAACGTTTCCATCCGGTGTGAAGGACTCCTTCAGGAATAGGATGCAGCTCAACGCGGATGAACGCAGATTTTCTTTGCGGATGCCTGAGGTTGGATCCCCCCCCGTTATTTCCGATAAAGTCTAACGGTAGTCGGTAGCCGGATCGGCGTCTCTTCTCATGCGCAGACGGCGGAGGTCTTCGGGGACTGCCCTGAAAGAGGAGAGGGGGTAAGGGATGGCGTTTCAGTCGGGCCGGCCGTTGGGGAGACCGTGTCGGTCGGCGCCAGCGAGGCGGTGGGCGGCGGAGGCATCGGGGGCATCGGTGTCTCCGTCGGCGTTTCGGTCGGTGTGGGCGTCGGCGTTTCGGTCGGTGTGGGCGTCGCCGTCGGCGTGGGGGTGTCTGTCGGCACCGGGGTGGCCGTCGGCGTCTGAGTCGGCGTGGGGGTCGCGGTGGGCGTCGGTGTGTCGGTCGGCGTCGGTGTGGACGTCGGCGTGGACGTCGGCGTCGGCGTGGACGTCGGCGTCGGGGTGGGGGTCGGGGTATAAGTCGGCGGCCACCACTGGGTCGGCGTCGCCTCCAGCGTCGGCGTGGGCGGAGCGGGCGTGAACGTGTGGGTGGGGGTCTCCGTCACCACGGTCGGCACCGGTGTGGGCCGGGCAGGGGTAGAATACAGGTAGAGAAGGACAAACCCCAGGCAATAGCAGGGGATAGTCAACAGAATAATCCCCAGCAGGGTCATCTGCAGGGGGGTTAACCCCAGGCGGCTCTGTGGCTCGGCGTCCATACGGCTTAATGATAGCACAAACCGGGGGAGTGTCAATGATGCGGAGTAGACTATCTGTGTTCTCTACGCCCTCTGTGGTCAAGCACCGGCGGCGGCCCGCTCTATTGCCTGGACAATCTTATAGTAGCCGGTACAGCGACAGAGGTTTCCGGCAATCGCTTGGAGAATCTGCTCGCGGGAGGGGTGGGGCAGTTCTTCCAGCAACTTAGCCCCGCTCATCACAAATCCAGGCGTACAGTAGCCGCACTGGACGGCACCCTCCTGGATGAAGGCCTGCTGGAGGGGGTGGAGTTCCTCGCCCCGGGCCAGTCCCTCCACGGTGACAATCTGGGCGCCGTGGGCGCGCGGGGCCGGGACCAGGCAGGAGAGGACGGCGATGCCGTCCAGCCAGACGGTACAGGTGCCGCACTGGCCTTCGCCACATCCCTCTTTGGTGCCGGTCAGCCCCAGGTCCTCCCGCAGCATCCGCAGGAGGGTCTTGCCGTTGGCCCCATGGACGACGCGGTTCTCGCCGTTGACGGTGCACTCTATGGGCTCATCCCCGCCGACGGTGTGGCGGACCGTCCGGCCAGCCAGGCGGGGAAATCGGCCATCGCTGCGCCCCCAGAGGAGGGGGGGACGGTCCGGGAAGCCCTCTCGCTCCCGCCCTTCGGCCAGCGCGGCCAGCGCGCGCCGGACCAGCACGTGCGCCATCTCCCGGCGGTACTCTGCCCCCGCGCGGATGTCGTCTATAGGGACGGCCACCTGGGCGGCCAGGGCCGCCGCCTCGGCGATGCGCTCTTCCGTCAGCGGGCCGCCCACCAGCACCCCCTCGGCCTCGCAGGCCCGGATGACGGTGGGGGCCACGCTCCCCAATGCGATCCGCGCCCGGGTGACGACGCCTCGTTCCATCCGCACGACAACCGCCGCGTTGACCACGGAGACCGCCAGCGCCTGCCGCAGGCTCAGTTTCAGAAAGACGCCCCGCTCGCCGGGGGCCATCACCGGCACCCGGATTTCGGTCAGCATCTCATCGGGGGCCAGGTCCACCTGCCGTACCCCCTGGTAGAACTCCCGAATGGGGACCAACCGCTCGCCGCGCACCGAACGAAGGACGAGAGTAGCACCCAGCGCGACCAGTGGAGGAATCGTATCCCCGGCCGGAGAGGCGGTGACCAGGTTGCCGCCCAGGGTGCCCCGGTTGCGGATGGCCGGCGCGCCCACACGCCAGGCCGCCTGGGCCAGCGGGAAGGCCCGCTCCCGAACCACCGATGAGGCCGCCAGCCGATTGTGGGTGACCAGCGGTCCCAGGCGGAGGGTGTCGCCGTCCAGCGCAATACCGTCCAAACCCGGCACCCGGCTGATGTCTATGAGGACGGGCGCTTCCCGCATCCCGCGCTCCAGTTCCAGCAACAGGTCCGTCCCGCCGGCGATCAGGCGGGCCTGGGGACCGTGTTCGGCCAACAACTGCCGCGTTTCCTCCACGGAGGTCGGTGTGTAGTACGTCTCCCAGAGAGTCATGGCAAACCTCCGTCCAAAAGTTCTTGGTTCAAGTATACCCTTTTGCAGGGGTTTTTGCAAATGCAGGCGTCTGAGATTGCGGGTTTGCCGACGTTCGGGCGCGAACCGGTCTCTAACGGAAATCTAATCCCCTTCCATCGTTCTTCTAACGCGGGAGGACTATCATTTCCGGCGGGCGCTACCTGCCCATCACGTTTCACTTTTCACACAAAGGAGGTGATGAGTATGGACTTCAATCGGTACACCGAAAAAGCTCAGGAAGCCCTTTTCGCCGCTCAGCGGCTGACCAGCGAATACCATCACGGCCAGATAGAGCCGGAGCATTTGCTATTGGCCCTGGTCCGCCAGACCGACGGCGTGGTGCCCCAGGTGCTGGCGAAGATGAACGTCCCGCCGGAGACCGTTGCGCAGGCGGCGGAGCGCGCGCTGCGGGAGAAGCCGAAGGTCTACGGCCCGACGCAGGTCGGCCTCTCCCGGGACCTCTCCCGCGCGCTGGAGGAGGCGGAGAAGGTCGCCGCCCGGATGCGGGACGAGTTCATCAGCACGGAGCATCTCCTGCTGGCCCTGCTGGGGCCGCACGGGAACGGCGCCGCGCGCATCCTCGCCGCCCACGGCGTCACCGAGGACGCCGTCTTGCGGGCCCTGACCGCCATTCGCGGCAGCCAGCGGGTCACGTCCCAGAACCCGGAGGCCACCTACCAGGCGCTGGAAAAGTACGGGCGGGACCTCACCGCGCTGGCCCGCCAGGGGAAATTGGACCCGGTCATCGGGCGGGATGAGGAAATCCGACGGGTCATGCAGATTCTCAACCGCCGCACCAAAAACAACCCGGTCCTGGTCGGCGACGCCGGCGTCGGGAAGACGGCCATCGTGGAGGGGCTGGCCCAGCGCATCGTCCGGGGCGACGTCCCGGAAGGGCTGAAGAATAAGCGCATCGTCGCGCTGGACCTGGGCGCGCTGGTCGCCGGGGCCAAGTACCGGGGCGAGTTTGAGGAGCGCCTGAAGGCCGTCCTCAAAGAGGTCACCGACGCAGCGGGGGAAATCATCCTGTTCATTGACGAAATCCATCAGGTCGTCGGCGCGGGGCGGGCCGAGGGCGCGCCGATGGACGCGGCCAACATCCTCAAGCCGATGCTGGCCCGGGGCGAACTCCACTGCATCGGCGCGACGACGCTGGACGAATACCGCAAGTACATTGAGAAAGACGCCGCACTGGAGCGGCGTTTCCAGCCCGTCTACGTGGACGAGCCGTCGGTGGAGGACACCATCAGCATCCTGCGCGGGCTGAAAGAGCGGTATGAGGTCCACCACGGCGTCCGCATCCAGGACGCCGCCTGTATCGCCGCCGCCGTCCTCAGCCACCGCTACATCGCCGACCGGCACCTGCCCGACAAGGCCATTGACCTGGTGGACGAGGCCGCGTCCCGCCTGCGGATGGAGATAGATTCCAAGCCCGCCGAACTGGACGAGGTGGACCGGCGCATCATGCAACTGGAGATTGAGCGGGAGGCGCTGAAGAAGGAGACGGACGAGGCCAGTCGGGAGCGGCTGGCGAAACTGGAGAAGGAACTGGCCGACCTGCGGGAGGAGAGCGGGGCGCTGCGGGCTCGGTGGGAACGGGAGAAGGCGGCCATCCAGGCCCTGCGGGAGACCAAAGAGCGCATTGAGCAGGTCCGCCACCAGATTGAGGAGGCCCAGCGGGCCCTGGACTATGCCCGCGCGTCCGAACTCCAGTACGGCGTGCTGATAGAACTGGAGCGCCAGCGGCGGGAGCAGGAGGAACAGTTGAAGCAACTCCAGGCCGACCGGCCCCTGCTGAAAGAGGAGGTCGGGCCGGAGGACGTCGCCAAAGTGGTGGCGGAGTGGACCGGCATCCCGGTGACCAAACTCCTGGAGGGGGAACTGGAGAAACTCCTGCGGATGGAGGAGGCGCTTCACCGGCGCGTCGTGGGGCAGGACGAGGCCGTCCGGGCCGTCGCCAACGCTGTCCGGCGCGCCCGTGCGGGGCTCCAGGACCCCAACCGGCCCATCGGATCCTTCATCTTCCTGGGGCCGACGGGGGTGGGCAAGACCGAACTGGCCCGCGCGCTGGCGGAGTTCCTCTTTGACACCGAGGAGGCGATGGTCCGGATTGACATGAGCGAGTACCAGGAGCGGCACACCGTCTCCCGCCTCATCGGCGCGCCGCCGGGCTACGTGGGCTACGAGGAAGGCGGCCAACTCACCGAGGCGGTCCGTCGCCGGCCCTACAGCGTGGTCCTCTTTGACGAGATAGAGAAGGCCCACCCGGAGGTCTTCAACACCCTGCTCCAACTCCTGGACGAGGGCCGTCTGACCGACGGGCACGGGCGCACGGTGGACTTCCGCAACACCATCGTCATTATGACCAGCAACATCGGCAGCCGCTGGATCAAGGAACTGGGCGTAGAGGCGGCGCGGGAGCGAGTGATGGAAGAACTGGACCGGACCTTCCGTCCGGAGTTCCTGAACCGGATTGACGAGATCATCCTCTTCCACAGCCTGACGCGGGAGGACCTGAAGCGGATTGTGGACATCCAGATGGAGCGGCTGCGGGGACTGCTGGCCCAGAAGCAGATGGGGCTGGAGTGGACGGATGGGCTGCGGGAGCATCTGGCCGAAGTGGGCTACGACCCGGTCTTCGGCGCGCGGCCGCTGAAGCGGGTCATCCAGCGGGAGGTGCAGGACCCGCTGGCGCTGGCCATCCTGCGCGGCGAGTTCCGCGAGGGGGATACGGTACGGGTGGACGTCCGGGACGGCCGGGTGGTGTTCGCGAAAAAGTAGCGCAAGATTCATCTTGTGCCTGCGGCGGGGGCAAGGCCCCCGCCGCAAACTTTTCCACCCGGGCATCTGGACGGGCCGGGCAATTCCGGAATTTCCCGGCCCGTTCTGGAGGTCAGCAGGTTGCCGGGCCCATCAGCCGCTCCAGCGTATCCGCGAAAACCCGGTAGGCCGACGGACCATACAGGCAGAAAACGACCCGTTCCAGCCCCGTCTCCCCCTGCAGATAATCGGCGGCTGCCCGCAGGAGGACCTCTGCGGCCTCCTCCATCGGGTACCCGAAGATACCCGTGCTGATCGCGGGCAGGGCGACCGATTTGAGGTGATACTCGTCCGCCATCCGCAGCGCGGCACGGACCGCCGACGCCAGAAGTTGGGCCGACCGCTCCGGGGCCGTCCGATCGTATATCGGCCCGACGGCATGGATGACGTAGCGGGCCTTCAGACGACCTCCGGACGTGATGGCAGCGGAGCCGGTGGGCACCG
Organism: uncultured Anaerolineae bacterium; assembly: GCA_937942115.1. Lineage (GTDB taxonomy): Bacteria > Chloroflexota > Anaerolineae > B4-G1 > DUEL01 > SpSt-77. The sequence goes on from CALDFY010000172.1 coordinate 9,456, forward strand.
GACCGTGGCGGCGGATCCAATCGTCGCTCTCCTGCTGGATTGTCGGGCCCCCTTTGCGCGCGATCGCCCCTGCCACTCCACCTCCATGGGCCAGATATTCGTTGGCGGCGTTGACGATGGCGTCGGTTGCCATCTCCGTAATATCCCCTTCTACCAATTCCAGCGCGGTGCGATGGACTTGAACTTTCATTCTCAGCCTCCCTGCTTTTGCGCCCAACGGGCCGCAAGGTAACTACCTACGCCAGGGGCTAAAAGCCCAATGGCCCTCACTTTTTCGGCGCGCTGGCCTCCTTCCTCCCCCGGCCCTTCCCCTCTCCCAAAATTCGTTTGGGAGAGGGGTGCCTCCCCCATAAGCGTTAACTTAAGGCTGGCTTCGGCTCTCCGCTTCCCGCCGCCTCGGGCGCCGATGGGAAATCGGCCTCCCCCGGGGGCAACCGCAAGGGTTGCCCCTACGCTTTGCGCCGGGCGTCAACCTGCGTTGACGC
>CALDFY010000173.1 GCA_937942115.1 uncultured Anaerolineae bacterium
CTCGCCGCGTTGCTGGCAGCCGATGGCCACGCTGCCGTCACGCAGGGGATATTGGGATGGGCCGGGCCACCGATGAAGCGATTTTACGGGAAGCCAGGGCGCATCAAGAAGTTATCCTTACCCACGACCTGGATTACGGCCCTCTCCTGGCCCTCTCTGGCGAACCGGCCCCCTCGGCGGTTATCTTTCGGCTGCGGAACACTCATCCAGAGAACGTGTTTGCCCGAATAATGAGAGTTTGGGCCGACATTGAGGAACCCCTCCAGAGAGGCGCCATCGTCGTTTTAGAAGATGCCGCATTGCGCGTGCGTCCTCTGCCAATTGGTCGGATTTAGTTGCGCCCTGCGACCCTGCGACATGCGACTTGCGACTCTGCGACCCTGAAAGGAGGAATCAGCATGAGCGACCTGTACCAGAAGGTCAGCGAAGCCCGCACTGGGTTGGAGAAACTGCTGGGGCAGATCCCCGGATACAAGGGCTACAAGGAAAAGGAAATGCGCCGGGAGTCCGACAAACTCCTGCGCCAGGCGGTCGCCACGCGCATGAGCGCCCAGCGCCGCCGGATGGAAAAACTCCAGCGACAACTCATCAGTGCCGGTCGGTTGGAGTACCTGGATGACCTGGGCGTGGCGGTCACCCAACTCCAGACCTTCATTGACCGGGTCCGACGGGCCACCTATGGCTACAGCGGCCTCTTTGACGCCACCCGGGTCCGGGAGGAGGAACTGGACCGCCTCTATGACTTTGACCACCGGCTTCTGGAGTACGGGGACCGGCTCTCGGCAGCGCTGGATACTGTGGAGACGGCCATCCCATCAGGCGAGGGGCTGGCCGAAGCACTGCGCGCCGTCCAGAGCATCTGCGAAGAGGCCAACGACACCTTTAGCATGCGGGAAGAGGTCATATTGGCCGTTAGCAGTTAGCCGGTGGCCGTAGCAGTGGGAATCAGAAGTTAGCGTAGCGATACACGATGAGCGATACGCGATAAGCGATTCGCGAATAAGGAGGCACAATGGCACGGATTTTTGACATCATTGAACTGCCGGATGAGATGGCCGGGGACATCGTCCGGCGCTTTCCGGAACAGGGATCCGGGGACTTCCGCATCGGCTCCCAGGTCATCGTCCGGGAGAGCCAGGCGGCCGTCTTCTTCCGGGACGGGAAGGCGCTGGACGTCTTCGGGCCGGGGCGGCACACCATCACCACGGCAAACATCCCCCTGCTGGTGAACCTCATCGGCAAGGCATTCTCCGGAGAGACCCCCTTCAAAGCGGAGGTCTACTTCGTCTCCACGCGGGAGTTTCTGGACCTGAAGTGGGGGACGCCGGAGCCCATCACCATCCGGGACGCCGTCCTGCGGATGGCCCGCCTGCGGGCGTTCGGGACGTTCGCCATGCAGGTCGCCGAACCGCAACTCTTCGTCAACCAGATCGTCGGCGCGCAGCGACTCTACCGGACGGCCGACATTGAGCGGTTCCTGCGCAGCATCATCGTCACCAAACTGACCGACTTGCTGGGGGAGTTGGGCCGCTCCATCCTGGACATCCCGGCGATGATAGAAGAACTGGCGATGGGGGTGCGGGCCAAGGCGGAGCCGGACTTCGCCGCGCGGGGGCTCCTCCTCAAGTCCGTCTACATTGAATCCATCAGCCCGACGGAGGAGACGGCCAAAGCGATTGACCAGGCGGCAGCGATGGGCGCCATCGGCGATATGGACGCCTACCTGAAGTACCAGGCCGCGCTGGGGATGCGGGAGGCGGCCCAGCAGGGCGGGGCCGGTGGCCTGACGGGCGCCGGGGTCGGCCTGGGGGCTGGCGCGGCGATGGGCATCACTATGGCCCAGATGATGACCCAGGCGATGCAGAAGCCCGCGCAACCCGCCGAGCCGGCAGCAGCCGCGCCGGCGGCCCCCAAAACCCCGCAGACGGCCGAGGAAGTTCAGGCGCTGCTGGATAACCTGGATGCCCAACTGGCCAGCGGGGCCATCTCCGAAGCGACCTACCAGAAACTCTATGCCAAATGGGAGGCGAAACTGAAAGAACTGCAGGGGAAATAAGCCGGTAGCCGGTAGTTTGCATCCTGGGAGGGTTTCTGTGGACGCTATCCCCGCCTGGGCACTGGCCAACGCGGTGTCTGCCTTCGCGATTGTCCTCTCCGGCCTGCTCTTGCTGGCCCTGACAGCGTTGATGGCCCCTCAGCCCCGGCGCTGGTGGGCCGTCTACGCCGGGGTGGTGGTCACGGGCATCCCCACCGTCTGGTATCACGGCTTTGGGGAGACGCTGACGGCCGGCTTCTTTGACATCGGCACCAATCTGCTCCTGGTGTGGTTGATCCAGGGGGCCGTCCTGGGGGATTACTACAGCCCCCGGACCCGCCGGTGGGTCGCCGGGACGACGGGGGTCCTGATCCTGCTGTTCCTGGCCTGGAAATTGGCCGTCGGGCCGCTATCCCGGGTCAACGCGCTCTCCTTCGGGGATTTCGGCGGCTTCCATGTGGGGGAGATATTGCTGATCCTGAACAGTTTCCTGGGGGTGGGATTGCTCTACGCGCGGCTTGGCCGCATCCCGCCCCGTGCCCGTCCGCTTCTCTACCTGATGACGGGCATCTTTCTGCTGGGGCTGGGGCTGGCGACGGCGTCTAACCAGCAGGTGGATTTCCGCATCCTGGCCTACCACGCCACCTGGCACATTGTGAGCGCGTTCGGATTCGTGGCCCTCTGGGCCTTCAATCAAGCGCGGTTCGGATAAGGGGGCGCGGAGGGGGCGCGGGGATTTGGACCCCGGACCTCAGCGTCCCGAACGCTGCGCGCTAACCGGACTGCGCTACGCCCCGAATCCGCTCCTAATTATACCGGGTTTGGCGATTTTGGCAAGCGGCTCAAAATGGAACAGCACCCAGGCAGGCCGATTTCCCATCGGCCCGTAGGGGCAACCCTTGCGGTTGCCCC
>CALDFY010000174.1 GCA_937942115.1 uncultured Anaerolineae bacterium
GTATCCTGTGCAAGGACACCCACGAGCACACCATCCGCTTCGCCCCTCCCCTGGTCATCACCCGCGAAGAGGTAGATTGGGCGCTGGAGCGAATAGAGGCGGTGCTATCCTCACCCCACCCCCTGCCCGAAGGGCCGGGGGAGGGGTGAGGAGCAGAGGTAGGAACCAATGACCAAAGCGCGCGTCCAGTGGGTCTGTCAGGTCTGCGGGCGGACCAGCCCCCGACCGATGGGGCGCTGCCCGGGCTGCGGCGAGTGGAACACAATGGTAGAGGTGACGGAGGAACGAGCCGCCATCTCCGCTCCCCCCGTCATCCGCAGCGAACCGCAGCCGCTGGCAGAGGTGCGGGCAGAGGGGCTGGAACGGTTCTCCATCCCCCTGGAGGAATTCTCCCGCGTCCTGGGGGGCGGACTGGTCCCCGGCTCCCTCATCCTGGTCGGCGGCGAACCGGGCATCGGCAAATCCACCCTCCTCCTGCAGGTCTCCTCCATCGTCGCCACGGCCCTGAAGCGCCCCGTCCTTTACGTCTCCGGTGAGGAGTCGGTGCGGCAGATCAAGATGCGCGCCGACCGCCTGGGCATCCCCACCGACGGCCTCTACGTCCTCTCCGAGACCGTCCTGGAGGCCATCCTGCACCACGCCGACCAACTGGCGCCGGTGATGATGGTGGTGGACTCCATCCAGACGGTCACCTCCGGCGACCTGCCTTCGGCGGCGGGGTCGGTCACGCAGGTGCGGGAGGCCGCCGCCCGCCTGCAATGGTGGGCCAAGTCCAGCGGCGTCGTCGTCTTCCTGGTGGGACACGTCACCAAAGAGGGTGCCATCGCCGGCCCGAAGGTCCTGGAGCACATCGTGGATACCGTCCTCTACCTGGAGGGCGACCCGTTCCACGCCTACCGCCTCCTGCGGACGACGAAGAACCGCTTCGGGGCCACCTCGGAGGTCGGCGTCTTTGAGATGCGGGAGGAGGGACTGGTGGAGGTGGAGAACCCCTCGGAGGCGTTCCTGGCGGAGCGGATGGTGCAGGCCCCCGGCTCCGCTATCGCCGTCACGATGGAAGGGACGCGGCCGCTGCTGGTGGAGGTCCAGGCCCTCACCAGCCACACCAGTTTCGGCCACCCCCGCCGGACAGCCAACGGGGTGGATATGTACCGGCTGCTCCTGATCGTCGCCGTGCTGACCCGGCGGGTGGGGCTGCGGCTCTTTGACCAGGACGTTTTCGTCAACGTGGTGGGCGGTCTGCAGATAGAGGAGCCGGCCGCCGACCTGGCGGTGGCGGTGGCTATCGGCTCCAGTCTGCGGGAGCGACCGGTGGCGGCGGACCTGGCCGTCATCGGCGAAGTGGGCCTCTCCGGGGAAGTGCGGGCAGTGGGGCAGATGGCCGCGCGGCTGAAGGAGGCGGCCCGCCTGGGCTTCAAGCGCTGCCTGGTCCCCCGCACCGTCCGCCGGACCTCCTTCTCCGCCCCGGAAGGGCTGGAACTGGTCCCGGTCCGGTCGGTCGCCGAGGCGCTGGAGCGCGCGCTGGTGTGATGCTGCGGGAAGGGGCGATGGAACTGGTCTGGGCGGCGCTGGGGGCGGTGAACCCGGCGCGCGCCGTCGCCCGCCACCTCCGCCGGGAGGGCCAGACCCTCTTCGTCGGCGACCGTCCCTACGACCTGGGCCGGATAGACCGGGTGGTCGTCGTCGGGGCCGGGAAGGCCGGGGCCGGGATGGCCGCCGCAGTGGAGGCGTTCCTGGGCGACCGGGTCGCCGCCGGATGGGTCAACGTCCGCTACGGCTATGAGCCCGCGCAGCCACCGGCCCGCATCCCCATCCACCCCGCCGGACACCCCATCCCTGACGAGGCCGGCCTGGAAGGGACGCGCCGGATTCTGGCGCTGGTGGACTCCCTGACCCCGCGCGACCTGGCCCTGGTGCTGGTCTCCGGCGGCGCGTCGGCGCTGATGGAAGCGCCCGTCCCCGGTATCTCTCTGGCCGACCTCCAGGCCCTCACCGAGGGCCTCCTGCGCAGCGGCGCGACGATCGGCGAAATCAACACCGTCCGCAAGCATCTCTCCCAGGTCAAGGGCGGACGGCTGGCGGAGCGCATCGCCCGCCGGGGCGCGCAGGCCGCCGTCCTCGTTCTCTCCGACGTGGTCGGCAGCCCCCTGGACGCCATCGGCTCCGGCCCCTGTGCGCCGGACCCGACGACCTTCGCTGACGCCTGGGCGGTGCTGGAACGATATGGTCTGCTGGACCAGGCCCCTCCGAGTGTTCTCCGTCATCTGGAGCGGGGCCGGAGCGGCCGGGAAACGGAGACGCCCAAGCCCGGAGACCCGATGTTCGCCGGGATTCACACCGTCATCATCGCCGAGAACCGCACGGCGGCGGAGGCAGCGGTGGAGCGGGCCCGCGCGCTGGGATTCCACGCTGTCCTCCTGACCACGTATCTGGAAGGAGAGGCGCGGGAAGTGGGCCGGGTGCTGGCCGCGCTGGCGAAGGAGGAGGCCCACACCGGGCACCCGCTGCCCCGTCCGGCCTGCCTGGTCCTGGGCGGCGAGACGACGGTGACGGTGCGCGGGCCGGGCCGGGGCGGCCGCAATCAGGAGGTGGCGCTGGGAGCGGCCCTGGCGCTGGAGGGATGGGAGAACATTCTGGTCGCCACGCTGGCCACCGACGGCACCGACGGCCCCACCGACGCGGCCGGCGCCTTCGCGGACGGGAGCACCGTCGCCCGCGCTCGCGCCCTGGGGCTGGACCCCGCTGAGCATTTGGCCCGCAACGATGCTTACCCCCTCTTCGCAGTTCTGGGCGACCTCATCATCACCGGCCCCACCGGCACCAACGTCAACGACCTGGCGTTCGTGCTGGTACAGTAAACATACCGGCGGCGGCCCTGCGGGCCGCCGCTCCTTCACTTGCACAATTTCGGAAACGTGTTATACTTTTTTTTACCAAGAGTCTGCCCTGGCGATCAGTGGAGCCGCCCTCCCCTGCCTCCCTCCTCTTCCTCTGAAAGCCCCCCTGACTCAAGGTATTCCATTCCAATGCTCAGGAGTACCATCATGAAGAAAGTATCTCTGCTTATCGCCGCCGGCGCGCTGATTCTGGCCGCGCTGGCCTGCGGCGGGCCGACACCCGCCCCGCCGACCGCCGCTCCCCCCACCGCCGCCCCGCCGACAAAGGCTCCACCCCCCCAGCCCCCTTCTGGAAC
>CALDFY010000175.1 GCA_937942115.1 uncultured Anaerolineae bacterium
GAACTGCGCGTCGCCGACTTCCGCCGCAACCAGGAGGTCAGGAAGTGGGCCGGGCAGGCCGAGGAGGTCCGCCAGGAGATAGAACGGCTGCGGGAGGAGCGGCAGCGATTCATGGAGCAGTATCAGCAAGCCCGCCGGGCCTTAGATGCCCTCTCCGCCCTCCAGACCCGGCTGGAGACCCGCCAGAACGAGACCGCCGAAATGCAGCGGCTGGCGGAGGAGCGGCTGAAGCGACAATGGGAAGAGTGGCAGGCCGCCCAGGAGAAGGCCCGCCGCAACTGGGAAGTGCTGGCGGAGGAGCACCGGCGTCAACAGGAGCGGATCAATGCGGCGCTCAGCAAACGGCTGGACTCCCTGACCGCCACCGCGAAACTCTGCTACTCCCAGATTGCCGCCCTCTGGGAGACCCGTCGCGCCGACGCGGTGCGCTCCTTCGCCCACACCCGCGAGGCCTACGAGGCCCGCATCGCCGAAATAGACCAGCACCTGGCGGCCCTGAAGGAGCGTCCACCGGAGGAGTGAGAATCGGGAGAACAGAGAATCAGTGGCGTCGTGTGCAACCTGATTTTCTAAAGATATTTTCAACCTGTCAGGGGTTCCTGCCAGATTGCCTCTCCCCCCTGCCCCATAGCGTTAACTTTCGGCGCCGCGCCGGTCGGGTCGCCGCCCCGGAAGCCGACTGAAGTCAGCCGCCCTGGGCCTTCGGCCAGGAGGTCGGCCTTCGCCGACCTCCCGAGAAGGGCGTCAACGCAGGTTGACGCCCGGCGCAAAGCGTAGGGGCAACCCTTGCGGTTGCCCCCGGTGGAGGCCGATTTCCCATCGGCGCCCGAGGCGGCGGGAAGCGGAGAGCCGAAGCCAGCCTTAAGTTAACGCTTATGGGGGTCGGGAGAGGGGTGAGGCCTCTGCCGCCGAAAGGCGAGCGGGAGAGGGAAGGGGTAAGGGGTGGGGTGAGGGCCGGAATGGGCATCCCCCGCTCCCCGAAAAACCTACACTTGTCAGGAGGGGCAGGGGGAGGGGTAGGTCCGCAGGGAATCGTGGCGGCGTTCTAACCGATGCAAGACCCCCAAAGGAGGGCAAACGATATGCAACAACTGCTCCAGCAATTCATCAACGGCATCACCATCGGCTCTTTCTACGCGCTGGTCGCCCTGGGCTACACGATGGTCTACGGTGTGCTGAAACTGATCAACTTCGCCCACGGCGACCTGTTTATGTGGGGAGCCTACATCGGGCTGACCGGGCTGAGCGCCCTGGTCGCCCTGCTGGCCCAGGGCGGCCCCGCAATAATCGCCCCCGTCGCTGTCATTGTGATGGTCACCATCGCGCTGTTCGGAGTCCTGATAGAGCGGGTGGCCTATCGCCCCCTCCGCTCCGCAGGACGCCTGGCGCCGGTCATCTCAGCCCTGGGGGCGGCCTTCATCCTGGAGAGTCTGGCCCGCAACATCTACGGCGCCAGTTGGAAGACCTATCCCCCCGGATTGGTGCCCGCTGGTAAAGTCGCCCTGGTTGGCGGCGTTCGGATCAGCATCATGCAGGTGCTGGTCCTGGTCGTCTCCTTCCTGCTGATGGCGCTTCTCTACCTCTTCGTCTACCGCACCCGCATCGGCACCGCGATGCGCGCCGTCTCCCTGGACCACGAGGTCTCCCGGCTGATGGGCATAGATGTGGACGGCATCATCGCGACCGTCTTCCTCATCGGCCCGGGCCTGGGTGGGCTGGCGGGGATGATTGTGGCTCTCTACTACGGCTCCTTTGACTTCACCCTGGGCTGGGTATTCGGCCTGAAGGCCTTTATTTCGGCCATTCTGGGCGGCATCGGCAACATTCCCGGCGCTATGCTGGGCGGAATGATTCTGGGTATCATAGAGACCTTAGGGGCCGGATATGTCTCCCCCCAGTGGAAGGACGTCATCGCCTACGTGATCCTGATTCTGATTCTCATCTTCCGCCCCACCGGCCTGCTGGGCGAACGGGTGGCGGAGAAACTGTAGCGGGAGGGAAACGATGGGGAACCTGATGGCGCGTCTCCGGAGGATTCCGCTGGCCTGGCAGGTGGGCCTGCTGGCCCTGGCCATTCTGCTCCCGCTCCCGTTGAACGACTATTACCGCGCGGTGCTCTGGCGCACCGGCATCTACGCCATTCTGGGGCTGAGCCTGAACATCATCGTCGGCTACGCGGGGCTGTTCCAACTGGGCCACGCCGCCTTCTACGCGCTGGGCGCGTACACGTCGGCGCTCCTCAACCTCCACTTCCATATCCCGCTGGTCCTCACCTGGCCCATCAGCATCCTGGTGGCCGCCTTCTTCGGCTACCTCATCTCCCGCCCCATCCTGCATCTGCGCGGCGACTATCTCTGTATCGTGACCATCGCCTTCGGCGAGGTGGTCCGGCTGGCGCTGGTCAACAACATCTTCGGCATCACCGGGGGGGCCAACGGGCTGAGCGGCATTGACCAGACCGTCCTCTTCGGCCTGACGCTGCGGACGCCCCTCCACCACTACTACCTGGTCCTTTTCTTCCTGGTCCTGACCCTCTTCGCCGTCCGGCGGCTGGAGAACTCCCGCCTGGGACGGGCCTGGATGTACGTCCGGGAAGACGAGACGGCCGCCGAGGCGATGGGGATAGACACGACATGGGCGAAACTGCTGGCCTTCGTCCTCGGCTCCGGATGGGCCGGGCTGGCCGGGGCGCTCTACGTGGCCCGCATCCCCGTCGTCTCCCCCGACCTGGCCCGCTTCATTGAGTCGGTGGTGATGTTCTGCATCGTCGTCCTGGGCGGCACCGGCTCCATCCCCGGCGTCTTTGTCGGCACTCTGGGGATGATTACCCTGCCGGAAATCTTCCGCTTCCTGAAGACCTGGCGGGACGCCTGGATGGGCGTGGCGATGGTGGCGATGATGATCGCCCGCCCCGAAGGGCTCTGGCCCAGCCGCCGCATCCGGATGGAGATTCGGGAGGAGGAGTAGATGGCGCTGCTGGAAATCCGTAACCTGACCAAGCAGTTCGGCGGCCTGACCGCCGTGGACCATGTCACCTTCTCCCTGGATCAGGGGGAAATTCTGGGGCTCATCGGCCCGAATGGGGCCGGAAAGACGACCATCTTCAACCTGATCACCGGCATTTACGCCCCGACGGAGGGAGAGATTTTCTTTAACGGCCACCGGATCGCCCACCCGCCGCTGGGCGCCCGGAAGTTCGTCACCCCCGTCTGGTGGTTGCAATGGGTGCCGGCCCGCTCAGTCCGGGAGCGGTGGGATGGACTGCGGACGCTGCGGCCCCACGAGATCACCGAACTGGGCATCGCCCGCACGTTCCAGACCATCCGGCTGTTCAAGAATATGACCGTCCTGGAAAACGTGATGGCGGGCGTCCACCACCGCACCCGGGCCGGAGTATGGGGGGCCATTTTCCGTTCACCGGCGCAGCAGAAAGAGGAGGCCTTCATCGTCCGGGAGGCCGAGCAGTATATCCGGTTTATGGGGCTCTCGGATTACCGGGACGAACTGGCGAAGAACCTCCCATACGGCCATCAGCGGCGATTGGAGATCGCCCGCGCGCTGGCTGCCCGGCCCCGCCTGCTCATCCTGGACGAACCGGCGGCCGGCCTGAACGAGCAGGAGACGCTGGAACTGATGGACCTCATCCGCCAGATTCGGGATTCGGGCATCACCATCCTGCTCATTGAGCACGATATGAAGGTGGTGATGGGCATCTGTGAGCGGATTGTCGTTCTGGACTACGGGAAAAAGATCGCCGAGGGCCCACCGGAGGAGGTGCAGCGGAACCCGCGCGTCATCCAGGCCTACCTGGGGGAGGAGGAGGTGTGACGATGCCGCTCCTGAGGATAGAGAACCTGCACACCTACTACGGCCACGTCCACGCCCTCAAGGGGATTGACCTGGAGGTGGAGGAAGGGGAAATCGTCACCCTCATCGGGGCCAACGGGGCCGGGAAGAGCACCACCCTGCGCACCATCTCCGGCCTGGTCCGCCCGCGCGAGGGCCGCATTGAGTTCAACGGCCACGTTCTCAACCATGTCCCGGCCCACAAGATTGTCCAGATGGGCGTTTGTCACGTCCCCGAGGGCCGTCGTATTTTCACCACGCTGACGGTGATGGAGAACCTGATGATGGGGGCGTACACGCTGAAGGACGACCGGGCGATTCGGGAGAACCTGCAGCGGGTCTTTGACCTGTTCCCCCGTCTGGCGGAGCGGAAGAACCAGTTGGGGGGCACCCTCTCCGGCGGGGAGCAGCAGATGCTGACCATCGGACGGGCGCTGATGTCCCGGCCGCGACTCCTGTTGCTGGATGAGCCGTCCCTGGGACTGGCGCCCATGCTGGTCAAGGCCATCTTTGAGACGATTCGGGAGATCAACGCGCGCGGCACCACCATCCTGCTGGTGGAGCAGAATGCCCGCGCGGCGCTGAAGATTGCCCATCGGGCCTATGTCCTGGAGACCGGGCGGGTCGTCCTCTCCGGCCCGGCTCAGGAACTGATGCGGGATGAGCGGGTGCGGAAGGCGTATTTGGGGGAGAGGTAGCAGGGACATAGGCATTAACTCAGGCCCTGCGCGGGTTGGGTCGCCGCCCCGGAAGCCGACGGAAGTCAGCCGCCCTGGGCCTTCGGCCTGCTTCACTTCGTTCGCAACGAGGTCGGCCCGCGCTCCTCACCCCTCCCCCGGCCCTTCGGGTAGCGGCAAAGCCGCTGGGGGTGGGGTGAGGTTGACGCCCGACGCGAAGCGTAGGGGCAACCCTTGCGGTTGCCCCCAGGGGAGGCCGATTTCCCATCGGCGCCCCGGGCGGCGGGGCCTATGGGTAGCAGGGAGCAGGGGAGCAGGAATGGTAGAGCAGGCGGTGTTGTTTGAGGTAGAGGCAGGTCACTGGGCACCAAAGGGAGCAGAGTATCGGGGAGCCGAAGCCCTGCGGTTGGAGCGGAAATATACCCCCCGGATGCGGGAAGACCTCCGTATGGGCCATCTGGTCTCCTACGTAGGTAATAAGGGTGTCCCCTTGCTCCGCCTGTACCGCTACAAAGAGGCCTTTGCGTTCCGTTTTGTGGACGAGTGGCTGGACCGCTTCGGAGTCAATCAGGACGATACCGTCTTTGACCCCTTCTGTGGAATGGGCACCACGCTGCTGGCGGCGTCCTGCCGGGGGGTACCCGCCATCGGCACCGACCGTCTGCCGGTGGCGGTTTTCATCGCCCGAACCCTGCCGCTGTTCTTTCAGGTCCGGCCGGGAGAACTGACCGGTATCTTTGAGCACCTGCGGCGCATCGTCCCCTCTGCTGAGCCGGCCCCCGTTGCGGCGGACGTGGCGATTATGGGCGTTGCGTTCCCCGCCGAGACCCTGACCACACTGCGCCGCTGGAAGGCGGCCATTGACGGCCTGGAATCGCCGTTTCGGGACATTTTCCTGCTCCTCTTTTTATCGGTCCTGGAACCCTGCAGTTACACTTCCAAAGATGGCCAGTTTCTGCGACTGAAACGGGACAAGCGGCTGGCAAACCCGGAGGAGGCGCTGGCAGGAAAGGTACGGGAAGCCGAAACGGACATCCATTGGATTCGGGAATTGGGCTGGGACGATGCCTTTCTGCCTTTCCGGGTCGTCCTCGGCGACACCCGGCGGCTGGACGACGTGCCCTTTGAGCGGCCCCCGACGGTCATCATCACCTCTCCGCCCTACGCCAACCGGTACGACTACACCCGCACTTACTCCCTGGAACTCTGCTTCCACTTCGTCCGAAACTTCGCCGAACTGAGAGAACTGCGGCACAGCCTGCTCCGCTCCCACATTGAGGCCCGACTGGCACCCGCCGAAGAGGCACCGCACCCGGCGGTGCAGGAACTGGTGGACTTTCTGCGCTCGCGTGGTAAAGTCCTGAATAACCCCCGAATCCCGGACATGCTGACCGCCTACTTCGTGGACATGCAGAAGGCCATCCGGGAATGGGGGCGGGTGCTGGCCCCCTCGGCGCGAGTGGCCATGGTTGTGGACAACGTGCGCTTTGAAGGCCAGATGCTACCGGTGGACCTGATTCTCTCCGAAATGGCGGAGGAGGAAGGCTTCACAGTGGAGGAAATCGTCGTCGCCCGTTATAAAGGGAACAGTTCCCAGCAAATGGGCCGCTATGGGCGCGTCCCGGTCCGGGAGAGCATTGTCGTCTGGAGGAAATGAGGGATGAATCGGGATTCCTCTCACCAGACCTGGTTCCTGGACCAACTCACCAAGAGCGAGTTCTTTCACCAGAAACTGCACGAGTGGAAGATGCTTTCGGTCGCCGAGGCAATTGAGGCATTCAGAGGAGAAACCCTGGAATGGAGCCTTCCGGACCTGAGCATTTCTCAATCCGCCTGGAACAGGGTGATTCATAGAGGGATCAAACCGGTCACCGTTTTTGCCCATCCGGAAGTCCTGATGAGCATACCGGGCTCCACCGGCTATTACCGAATGCTCTCTATGGTCTCCCAGAAGTCTATGGCTCGGGTGGGCCTGGGCGTGAACGCCTACGAGAGAGGCACATCGGTGCCAGACCGGGCGACTGCCGAACAGATTGCCTGTCACTTGAATCAGATTATCAGTCGCCTGATAGAGTTTGACGAAGAGGTCAGCGCGCGGGAGTTTGACCTCTGGCGCGGCATGGCGGCGGGAACCCAGGCCCAGGGCTCCTGGCAAAATGCCAAAGGCGAACGGGCGGAGGCCCTGGTGAAAGGCTTGATCCAGCGCCGCTTGCGGGAGCGAAATTGGGTTGTTGCGGAGAGTGCAGATGGCAGGCAAATGGACCTCTCGGACGGTCGCCGGGTCACGTTTGGCGATGAACCCGACATTGCCTTCTACAAGGGAGGCCGGATTCGGGTGGCGGTGGAGGTCAAAGGTGGCATAGACCCGGCTGGTATTCTGGAGCGTTTGGGCGCCGCAATGAAGAGCCTGGCCCGTGCTCGGGAGGAGAACCCTACTGCCGTGACCATCCTGGTCGTTCACGAAACATCACTTACCGAGAGAGCCAGGGTGGACCTGGAACTCAATCGCCACACCATCACTCACTGGTTCACCGTGGAGAGCATTCTGACCGACGAGGCCACCCGGGCGGAGGTGTTTGAACTGATGAGCATTTAAACCAACGGCACTTCCCCTCGGTTCGTGCCTGACTACAAACAACACGGAATACACAACACGCAATACAATGAGCGAACCCTTACGCTGCATCAACCATCCAAACGTAGAAACCTACCTGCGCTGCGCCCGGTGTGGAGCGCCCATTTGCTCCCGCTGCGCCGTGCCGATAGAGGTGGGCTACATCTGTCCCGCCTGCCGCAGCCGCCGGCAGCAGGTCTTCTATGCCGACTTCCGCCCGGTCTACTACCTGGTCGCGGCGGCGGTCGCACTGCCCCTGGCCTTCATCGCCGGCTGGATCATTCCCGCCTCCGGCTGGCTGGCCGTCTTCCTGGGCCCCCTGGCCGGAACGGGAATCGCCGAGGCGGTTCGCTGGGCCATCCGGCGTCGCAGAGGCCGCTACACCTGGCTGGTCGTCTCCGCCTGCATCATCGTCGGCGCCCTGCCCTGGGCCCTGGCCTTCCTTCTTCCCACCCTGGACGCCTCCTTCACCGCCACGTCCCTCACCGGCATCGCCTGGCCCCTCCTCTGGAGCGGGGTCTACCTGGTCACTGCCATCGGCGCCGCCATTGCCCGGCTGCGGGTATGACCACAGACCGTAGACCATAGACGACAGACCACAGACGACGGACCACCAGCACCGTTAATTGTTAATCGCAACTACCTACGCCAGGGGCTAAAAGCCCAATGGCACTAACTTTTTCGGCGCGTTTGCCTCACCCCTCCCCCGGCCCCTCCCCTCTCCCGAACTTCGTTCAGGAGAGGGAGGGGAGAGAGGAGGGGTTTTGCGGCGGCCGAAGGCCG
>CALDFY010000176.1 GCA_937942115.1 uncultured Anaerolineae bacterium
CCGCAAAACCCTTCCCCTTCCCCCCTCCCCCAAGCGCCGCGATGGGGGAGGGGGGATAAAGGGGGGTGGGGGCAAATGTTCGCCCCATTGGGCGAAAAGCCCCTGGCTCCGATGCAAAGCCCCTGAAAGGGGCTTCCGGATAGCCCGTCAGGGCTTTGGTATCTGAGCCTGCCGCTTCAGCGGCGGGCGGAAGTGAGCATCCCAGCCATCGGGGTAGGTAGTTACCGTGGGAAGCCACGTGTTGAGAGCATCTTGCGTCCAAAAGGCGACCCGATGCCGGTCAGCCGGTCACGGCGCGCGCAGACCCCGGACCACCGTCTCCAGCGCAGTCCGGTAAAAAGTATCGGTGCTGACGCCCACCATATCTCGCCGCAGGGGGTGGCTCATCAGTTCCAGTACACCGTTGAAGGTGGCCCAGAGGGTCGCGGCCGCCTGGCGGGCGTCGCAGCAGGTGAATAGCCCCTCCCGGATGCCCTGTTCTATCGCCTGGGCCACCAAATTCAGCCCTTCCATGCTGGCTTCCAGAACTTCCTGGTACATCTCGGGGGTGACCGTCTCGCGGAACCGTTCGCCGTTGACGGCCATGAGGAAGCGAAAGTAGTGGGGTTCTTCCTGGAAAAACCGGAGGTAGGCCCATCCCAGCCGACGGAGGCGTTCATCGGCAGTCAGAGAACGGTCGGGGGCGAAGGCTTCTTCCAGGTAGGAGTAAAGGGCGTCCAGTCCTTCTAAAAGCAAATGAGCAAGGAGGGTCTCCTTGCTCTCAAAGTAGAGGTACAGGGTGCCTTTGCTGACCTCGGCGCGCTCGGCAACGTCATCCATCGTGGCGCGGGAGAAGCCCTTTTCCAGAAAGACCTCTCGCGCGGCCTGGAGGATGGACTGTCGGCGTTCCTCTTTCTCTCGCTCACGCCGGGCCCGGGTGGTCAACGCGGCAATCCCCCCAACTAACTATTGGTCATATACTGACCGGTAGTCATTATACACCAGAACGGGGCCGTTGTCAATAGGTGGGCGAAAATTTTAAGGTTTCATGCGCAAGGAAATTTGACAGCGACCAGGCCCGCGATAGAATAGGGCCGGGAAATGGCGACCGATCCAAGCGACCGGTGGATGATCCGAAAACGGGACCATCGGGGGCGGGAGGTCATCTCATACCCCGCCCGACTTCTCTTCCAGACCCCCGATGCCGTCCTGATGCGCGCCGTCTGGGACCGGCCGCCGATGGCTCTGGAATACGTCCGCCTGGAGCCGGGCGACCTCTGGCTGGAGACCTTTTACGCCGACCGGTGGTACAACGTCTTTGAAATCCGCGCGCCGGATGGACGGCTGAAGGGCCGTTACTGCAACATCACCCGCCCGGCCCGGGTTCTCCCCGGCGAGATTTGCGCGGAGGACCTGGCGCTGGACCTGTGGGTGGACCCGGACGGTCGGACGCTGTTGCTGGATGAGGATGAATTCGCCCGCCTGCCGCTGACGCCGGAGGAACAGAGCGCGGCCCGGCAGGCCCTGGAGGGACTTCTGAGGGCGCCCCTGGCCTGCTGGGAGGACCCGCCGCCGGAGACCGTCGTCGGGCACTTCCTGCGGGAGCGGCATCTTACCCTGGCCGTGGCCGAATCCTGTACGGGGGGCCTCCTCAGCCATCGCATCACCGATGTGCCGGGCAGTTCGGATTATTACCTGGGCTCCGTGACCGCCTATGCCAACGCCGTGAAGGAGCGGGTGTTGGGGGTTCCCCACGACGTCCTGCAGGCCCACGGCGCAGTCAGCCGGGAGACGGCGCTGGCTATGGCCCGGGGGGCCCGCCGCCTCCTGGGCGCCGACCTGGCCCTTTCGGTGACCGGCATCGCCGGGCCGGGCGGCGGAACCCCTGCCAAGCCGGTCGGGCTGACCTATATCGCGCTGTCCGCCCCCGACGGCGAATGGGTGGAGGAGTACCGCTGGACCGGCGACCGGTCGGCCAACAAGGCCGCCTCCGCCTCCGCCGCCCTGGCCCTCCTCCGCTGGTATCTGGCCCGCTAACCCCCAATCCGCAATCTGCAATCCGCAATCTGCAATCTGCAATCTGCAATCTGCAATCCGCAATCCGCAATCCGCAATCTGCAATCTGCAATCCGCATGCACATCCTTCATCTCTACAAAGACTACCCCCCCGTCCTGGGCGGGATTGAGAACCACATCCAGGTCCTGGCGGAGGCCCAGGCGCGGGCGGGACATCGGGTGACCGTCCTGGTCTGCGATCCGGGCCCGCGCACCACGGTCCGGCAGGAGAACGGGGTGACGGTCATCCGCGCCGGACGGCTGGCGACGGCCGCGTCCATGCCGCTGAGCCTGAGCCAGCCCCTCTGGTTGGCCCGCCTGCGCCCCGACGTCGTTCACGTCCATTCCCCCTACCCGCTGGGCGAACTGGCGAACGACCGGCTGGGCCGGGCCCGGGCCACCGTCATCACCCATCACTCCGACGTGGTCCGCCAGCGGGGGTGGCTGCGCCTCTACGGGCCGCTCCTGCGGCGGGTCCTGGCCCACGCCGACCGGATTATCGCCACCAGTCCCCGCTACATAGAGACCTCCCCGTGGCTGTGGCCGGTGCGGGAAAAGTGCACCGTCGTCCCGCTGGGCGTAGACCATCGCCGCTTCGTCCCCCCTTCGGCTCCCTACGACGGCCCGCCGACGTTGCTCTTCGTGGGGAAACTGCGATATTACAAGGGGGTGGATACCCTTCTGGAGGCGTTGACCGAATTGCCCGGGGTCTTTCTGGAGATTGTGGGGGAGGGGCCGATGGGGGACCGGTGGGCCGCGCTGGCGGCCCGCCTGGGCCTATCCGACCGGGTACGTTTCCGGGGTGAGGTTCCTGAGGCCAACCTGCCTGGCTATTACCACCGGGCCCACGTCTTCGTTCTGCCTGCCAATGCCCGCGCCGAGGCCTTCGGGACGGTCCTCCTGGAGGCGATGGCCTCGGGCCTGCCCTGCATCACGACGGAGGTGGGAACCGGCACCTCATGGGTGGTGCAGGACGGCGTGACGGGCCGGGTCGTGCCACCCCGCGACCCCCAGGCGCTGGCCGGGGCAGTCCGACAGTTGCTGGAGAGCCCTGACCTCCGGATAGAAATGGGCCGGGCGGGGCGGGCGCGCATGGAGGCGGAATTCACCCAGGAGCAGATGATTGCCCGGGTGGAAGCGGTTTACTACCAGGTCGCCTCCCAGCGGTCCAGCGCCTCATCCAGGTTGTAGCGAGCCCGCACGAACTCCTGTCCGGCCTGCCCCAATTGCGCCCGCAGCGCCGGGTCCCGCAGCAACTGTACCACAGCAGCGGCGAATTCCTCCGGCTCGTCGGCGATGAGCAGGTGGCGGCCGGGGCTGGCTCCGATGCCGTGATTGCTCACCGACGTCGCCACCACCGGCACCCCCATGGCCAGCGCGTCCAGCACCTTCTGCAGCAGTCCCCCCGCCACCCGCACCGGCGAGACGAAGACCGTCGCCGCCTGATACCAGGGGGTCAGGTCGTCCGCGTAGCCGGTGACGAAGACCCGCTGGCCGTCGGCGCGGGCCTGGATCTGCGGCGGCGGCGCGTACCCCACCGCGTAGAACTTCGCCTCCGGCACCTCCGCCGTCACCTTCGGCCAGACCCGGCTCAGGAACCAGTCCACCGCCTCTGTGTTCGGCCCCCGGTACATCGCCCCGACGAAAAGGACGTTTGCGCCGGACGGGACGGCCGGTTGAGAGGATACCCCGGCGGAGAGGGCGGGCGCCAGGGGGAGCAACAGGGTGGGGGTGGGGCGACAGCGGAGGGTCAGCAGCCGCCGGTCACCCTCTGAGATGGCCAGAATCTGGTCGTGGCGCCGCAGGAGCCAGGGCTCCAGTCGCCCAAAGAGCCGGGCCAGGGCCAGCGTCCCCAGCCGCCGTAGCCCTCGCTGGTACTGCGCCCGCTGCTCCAGGAGGAACCAGTTCACGTCGTGGGGACGGAGCGCGGTAAAGGGACGGCGTACGCCCAGCAGGACCAGGGCCGTCTGGGTGAACTCCACCAGCATCAGGTCCGGTCGGGTCTCCCGGAGGGTGCGCGCCACGGCCTGCCGCAGGGTCAGGTAACTGCGCGCGATCCGGAGAGGGAGCGGCCCGCTGAGGGCTTGGTGGTGGGGAACGGTGACGATGCGCTCACAGAAGGGGCGGGTCTCCTCCACCAGAGAGGCCTCCTCCCGCCGCAGACGGGCGACCAGAATGACGGAATGGCCTCGCCGATGGAGGGCCTGGATGAGGCGGAAGACCCCTTGCCCACCGGCATGTCCAACCGATGGGGCGGGGAACTCTTTGTAGGCAATCAGAATACGGGTTTTTTGCGGGTCTTCTCCCTGGGTAGAGTGTTCTACTTCCATATCGCATGTCGCAGGGTCGCAGGTCGCAGGTCGCAGGTCTTTATTCCTCCACAGCCACCACGATCACTTCGGGCCGGTTTTTGGTCCGCTGGTAGAAGAATTCGGAGAGGGCGGCCTGAACCTGCCGTTCCACTGTAGCGGGAGGAGTGCCCGGACGGGTGCCCTGGACGGTGCGGCGGACGACTTCCGTAGCCTCCGCCATCACCTCCTCGGCGGCGTCGCGGGCGGCGAACCCCCGCACCGTCAGCCGGGGGGTGTCCAGCAGCGCGCCGCGCCGGGGGCTGTAGCGGAAGACGACGACGCACACCCCTGCCATCGCCAGCGACTCCCGGTCCCGGATGACCGCCGGACCCACCGCGTTCCCCACCCAGGAGCCGTCCACGAAGACGTAGCCGCCGGGCACCCGCTCGCCGACCCGGATACAGTCGTCCTCAAAGGAGAGCACGTATCCGTTCTCCACCACGGCGATCCGCTCCCGGGGGATGCCCAGTTCGGTTGCCAGTTTGGCGTGCTGTTTCAGGTGGCGCAGTTCGCCGTGGATGGGGACGAAGTTGCGCGGGCGGAGGATGTTCAGCAGGAGTTTCTGCTCCTCCTGGCTGGCGTGTCCGGAGACGTGGACGGGGGCCAGGGGATGGTAGACGACGTCGGCCCCTTTCTGGAACAGGCGGTTGATGACCCGATGGATCATCTCCTCGTTGCCAGGGATGGTGTGGGAGGAGAGGACGACGGTATCGCCGGGCCGGACGCTCAAGGAGGGGTGTTGCCCCAGGGCCAGGCGGCTCAGGACGGCCGTCGGTTCGCCCTGCGCGCCGGTAGCCAGGATCAGGCAGCGGGACGGCGGGAGCGATTCCATCTCCCCCAGGCCGACCATCATCCCCTCCGGGATGCGCAGGTAGCCCAGGCGCATGGCCATTTTGACGTTTTCCGCCATCGTTGCGCCGGCGATGGCGACCCGGCGTCCGTAGCGAGCAGCCACGTCTATCGCCTGCTGGATACGGGAAATCAGAGAGGCGAAAGTGGCGATGATGACCCGTCCCGGTGCCTTCCGCATCACATCGTCCAGGGCCTGGGTGACCACCTGCTCGGAGGGGGTGGTGCCGGGCTCGGTGGCGTTGGTGCTATCGGCCAGCAGGACCAGGACGCCCCGTCCGGCGAACTCGGCCAGTTTGGCGAAGTCCGTCGGCTGGCCGTCCACGGGGGTGTGGTCAAACTTGAAGTCGCCGGAGTGGACGATGAGGCCGGCCGGAGTGGTGATGCCCAGCCCCACCGTATCCGGGATGGAGTGGCAGACGTGGAACGGCTCTATCTGGAACGGGCCGATTTGCAGGACGTCGCCCGGCGCGCAGGTGTGCAGTGCCGTCTCCTGGAGCAAATGGGCCTGGCGGAGTTTGACCTCAATGAGGCCGCAGGTCAGCCGGGTGGCGTAGACGGGGACGGGGAACTCCCGCAGGAAGAAGGGCAGCGCCCCGATGTGGTCTTCGTGGCCGTGGGTGACGAAGATGGCCCGGACGCGGTCTTTCTTATCCCGCAGGTAGCCGTAGTCGGGGATGATGAAGTCCACCCCGTACATATCCGACTCGGGGAACATCAGGCCGGCGTCTATGACCAGGATGTCCCTGCCGTACTCCACGGCCATCATGTTTTTGCCGACTTCCCCCAGTCCGCCCAGGGGGATGATGCGCAGGTCGCTCATACTTCTCGTACCGTCTGAGTTCCTTATCAGCGAATCAACGATCTTCCGCTTCATCCTCCAGGATACGATGATACAGATCGTCACGAATGCGGAAGCCTGCAATATCTCGTAGCATATCCACGTATGGCTTCACCGCCCGAATTATACCCCGATGTTTCGCCTCTATCAGCACACCCACCAACCCTATGCATCGCAAACCCAAGTGGTGTGCGGTTTCCCGACCCAACCGCTCATCCATAAGGAGTAGGTCTGCTCCCAATTCAGCCGCCAGGGCAATCGCTTCGGCCTCCCCAGCGTCCAGGTCTTGGCATAAGGCATTGACCAAGTGACGATCGGTGACGGGGCAGACCCGAATCCAGTCGGCCCGACGGACCTCTTCCGCCCCTGGTTGCCCGGCTCCGGCCACAACAATTTCTTCCCAGACGGCCTGCGGGATGACCAGTTCGCCGTAAACTGCCTGCAGGAGGGCCAGGTAACCGATGCGGGCCAGGTTAATCAATGGAGACGCATTGCTTACAACAACAGGCTTTGCGGGGATCATGCTCGGCCCAGTTCCCGCAGGGTTCTTCGGTCTTCCTCATATTCTTCTATCCCATAGTGAACGGGGATGCCCCGACTGCCCAGGAGTTGCTGAAAAGCCCATGCCGACATTCCGGCCATCTCCCGGGCCTTTCCGAACGAGAGTTTCCCCTGCTGGAATAGATGGAGCGCCAGTTCTATCTTCAGTTCCTCCGGGGTCATCCGGGTGGCATGGATGACCTCGCGAGGTATATGGATCGCAATGGTAGAAGTCATTTCCCCTTCCCTCGTAACTACCTACCCCTGATGGCTGGGATGCCCACTTCCGCCCGCCGCTGAAGCGGCGGGCTCAGATGACAAAGCCCTGACGGGCTATCCGGAAGCCCCCGAAGGGGGCTTCGCATCGGAGCCAGGGGCTTTTCGCCCAATGGTGCGAACATTTGCCCCCACTCCCCTTTATCCCCCCTCCCCCATCGCGGCGCTTGGGGGAGGGGGGAAGGGGAAGGGTTTTGCGGCGGCCGAAGGCCGCCGCAAAACCCCTTTCCCCTTCCCCCCTCCCCCAAGCGCAGCGAATGGGGGAGGGGGGATAAAGGGGGGTGGGGGCAAATGTGCGCACCATTGGGCGAAAAGCCCCTGGCTCCGATGCGAAGCCCCCTTCGGGG
>CALDFY010000177.1 GCA_937942115.1 uncultured Anaerolineae bacterium
GCCGCCGCCCTCAAAACTTCCTCTTCCCCCTTCTACCCCCCCGCTTCGGGGAGGGGATGAAAGGGGCAGATGCCAACCCAGGCGATTGCCCAAATAATTTGTTCAACTGCGCCAGCGCCACGCAAAATGAATTTGGCGCTACTTAACCCGGCGGATCCAGAATTTGAAGACGCCGTCGCCCTTCTCCATCCCCAGCAGTTCGTTGCCGGTGCTCTTGCACCAGGCCTGGATGTCGGCCACGGAGCCGGGGTCGGTCGCCATGACCTCTAGGACGCCGCCCACGGAGACGTTCTTGATCTCCTGGCTGGTCTTGACCACCGGCATAGGGCACTGCAGCCCACGGGCGTCCAGCGTCTTTTCGGGAGTATACTCGGCCATTTTTGCCTCCTGGTTTCCTTGTCTACTTGCTTACTTGTCTACTTGCCTACTTGCCCACCGCCTAAATAAACAGCGTGATGTGGGATTGGTTCGCTTCGGCAACGTAGGTGGCCGCGCCGACGACGTCGGTGACCTCGTCTATCAGGTCCTCCCGGCGGATGCCCATGACGTCCATGCTCATCTGGCAGGCCAGGAGTTTGACCCCCAGGTCAATCGCCATCTGGCGCAGTTCGGGCAGGGTCGCCACCTCGTGCTGCTTCATCATCTTCTTGAACATCCAGCGGCCCAGACCGCCCATGTTCAACTTGCTGGGGCCGATGCTGTCAATGTCCCGCAGGAACATGCTCAGCATGCGCTCAAAGAGGGTGCGCCCCGTGGGGACTTTCTTCTTCAGCGCCTGGAGACCCCAGAAAGTGAAGAACATGGTGGTCTCAATGCCGCTGGCGGCGGCGGTGGTGGCGATGATGAAGGCTCCCATCACCTTGTCCATGTCGCCGCTGAAGACGACAATGGACGCTTTCTGGGCTTCGTGTTCGTGCTCGCTCATCGGACTCCTTTCAGGATAAAGTCTAAAAAGCAGGGAGCCATCCGGGCCCCCCGTCCTTCCCTACCGCCCCGCAACACTCATCCGCTCCACCAGGCCGCTCCGCAGGGCCAGTTGGTCCCGCAACACGTCTCGCATCAAATCCAGCGCCTGGATGACCCGCCCGTCGGCCAGGGCATAATAGACCGCTGTCCCCTCCTGGTCGGCCGTTACCAGACCGCGCTCGCGCAGAATCTTCAGGTGGTGGGAAACAGTGGGCTGAGGCAATCCCAGGGCCTCTGCCAGGTCCGTCACCCGGCGAGGGCCTTCGGCGAGGGCGTAGAGGAGCAGGATCCGCTTGGGGTCCGCCAGCCCCTGACAAATCTGGGCATGCAGAAGGAGGATCTCCTGTTGGAGGTCGGACGTGATCCGCATAAGAATATGTTTCTATGCAAGTATTTAAATGCTTGCAAGATTATACCACGAATCCGAAAAAGCGCAAGCGGGCCGGGCACTACCGGTACTCCACCCGCACTCCCTTCAACCGACCGAGAACCCGCTCCAGGAGGAAAATGAGGAGGACAAAGGGGAGATCCACCAGCGCCGTGAGGGTGCATGCGGCGGCCAGCCAGCGGAGGGTCGCGGAGAGGGAGGCTGCCAGCGCCGGGCCCAGGTCCAGCAACAGCACCAGCCCGACCACCAGGGCGAAAAAGAGGGCCAGGACGGGCCAGGCCCGCATGTCGGAGCGGCTGGGGAGCATAGTGTTGCTGACGGCAAAGGCCAGGTAGGCCCAGACCGCCGCATCACGGGCGCGCAGGGTCCGGAACAATCCCTCCCAGGCGCCGCGCCAATCTCCGGTCGCCAGCGCCGCCCCCAACGGCCCCAGCCCCAGCCCCAGGTGGCCGATGAGGACCAGCGCCAGGCAGCCGGCCAGGAGCGGCGCCAGGCCGATGAGGGCCGTGCGCAGCGGCCCCGTCCGCTCCACCGGCACGAAGCCCAACTGGATGCGGTCTCCCTGGCGGACCGGAAGGACGGAGACCCGCCCCACCCGTGCGCCTAACAGATAGGCCGCCAGCGCGTGGCTCAGTTCGTGGAGGACGACCCCCGGCAGCAGCGGCAGCGCGTAGAGCCAGACGGCCACTTCCCGGTCGCCCACCGTCAGCAGGGCCACTCCCTGCAGATGCTGATGGATCCAGCGTTCCAGCCGGAGCAGGACCCCCAGCGCCGCCGCAAACCAGAGGAGAGCATAGATGTCCATCGCGCCGGACGCGCAAACGGAACACGGATCACGGAATACGTACTACGTACTCCGTATTCCGTATTCCTTCACCACCCACTCGTAGAGCCGCCGGATGCCCTCTTCCACCCCGACCCGGGGCGCCCAGCCCAGTTCCCGCCCGGCCTTGCGGATGTCGGAGATGTAGACCCGCTGGTCGCCCGGGCGCCAGTCCCCATACGAAACGGGAATCGGACGCCCCAGGAGCCGCTCCAGGGTCGGGCCGAACTCCGCCCAGACGGCCAGGGTGTTCTGCGGCCCCCCGCCGATGTTGTAGACCTGCCCGGCGGCGACGTCTATCCGGGCCACCGCCGCGTCGTAGACGTCCAGCAGGTCGTCTATGAAGAGCACATCCCGCACCTGCTTGCCGTCCCCATAGATGGTGATAGGCCGACCGGTCACCGCCGCGATGATGAACCAGGCCACCCACCCCTGGTCCTCCATCCCCTGCTGGTGGGGGCCGTAGATGCAGGACTGGCGGAAAACGACGGTCGGCAGGCCGTAAATGCGGAAGTAATCCCGGACGTACTGGTCCCCTGCGCCCTTAGAATTCCCGTAGGGCGAGTGGAAGTCCAGCGGCTGGGTCTCCGGCACCCCCCAGGGGAGGTCCCGGTAGCGGTAGCGGGTCGCCTCCTCCACGATGGCCACGTCCTCCATCCCGCCGTAGACTTTGTTGGTGGAGGCGTAGAGGACGATGGGGTTTCGGCCGGAGAGGCGCGCCGCCTCCAGGACGTTGAAGGTGCCCAGGGCGTTGACCTCAAAGTCGGTGCGGGGGTCCGCCACCGAGGTGGTGACGGCCACCTGCGCGGCCAGATGGACGATGACTTCGGCCTCCCGGACAGCCCAGCGCAGGGTCTCAAAGTCCCGTACGTCCGCTGTGATCATCCGGAACGCGCATTCGCCGTGTTGGGCCCGCAGCCACTCCAGGTTCTTCTCCGTGCCCGGGCGGGAGAGGTTATCGTAGATGACGACCTCTTCGCCCCGCGTCAGCAACCGATGGACGTAGTTGATGCCGATGAATCCGGCGCCGCCGGTGATGAGGTAGTGCATGGTTCTTGGTCCGTGATGCGTGATGAAGGGTTGGGGTCGGGAGTCGTCAGGTGCCCGGCTGACCGAGCGACGGCGCCCAGGGTCAAACTCTCCCGCGCCAGGCCGATCAGGCCGAGGATCGCGATCATAATGTACTGGAAGGCATGGATGGCGAAGGCGGCGGTGACGGCCTCCTCCGCCGGTACACTGAAGGGAATGGTCAGCCCGTAGCGGGCGATGGCGTGGAAAACGCCCACCGCGCTGGGCGAGGAGGGAATCGCCATCCCCAGCCCCAGGATGCAGACCAGGAAGGGAGCGGCCAGGAACGGAGGACGGGGGACGAAGGCCCGCAGGAGGGCCCAATAGGTGAGGACGACAAACGCCCAGGCGATGGCCGACCAGAGGAGAAGGGAAAGGCCCAGCCGACCGGAGCGCAGAGGGGCCAGGCCGTCAAAGAGGCCATCAAAGACCCGCGCCCAGCGTTCGGCGTCCAGGCGGGGAATCCGGGCCAGGACCCAGCGCACTGCCCGCCGGCCCCAGTGGGGGCGAAAAGCCATCAGGAGAAGAAGCACCGCCGCTGCGACCGCCACGGCCCCGGCGACAACCCCCGCATTGACGGCCTGGCCCGACCCGGCGACAAAGGGGGCAACGCCGCCCAGCATGGCCACGACGGTCAGCATATCCAGCACCCGCTCCACGACGACGGTGGAGAGCGCCGCCGCGACAGAGACCTCCCCACCCCGTCCGACGACCATCGCGCGGGCCGGGTCGCCCAGGCGGAAGGGGAGGACGTTGCTCACCAGGTAGCCGATATTGGTCACCCAGAAGCAGCGGGCCAGGCTGACGCCCCGCCCCAGGAGCAGCCGCCAGCGGACGGCGCGCGCCAGCAGGTAGGCCAGGACCGCCGCCGCCCCCGGAATCAGGTAGCGGTAGTCCGACCGGGCCAGCGTCTCCGCCACGCGCCGGAGGTCAATGCCGACCAGTGCCAGCACCAGCGCCGCCGCGCTGATAGCCAGCCCGATGATGACCTGCCACCTTCGTTTCATATCCCGCTCCGTTGACGCCACTCCGCTCCATTAACGCCACTCCGCTCCGTGGCTGACTACAACGCCACTCCGCTCCGCTCCGTGGCTGACTACAACGCCACTCCGCTCCGTGGCTGACTACAAACTTACGACAAAATCACAGGCCCAGCGCCTCTCGCAACCGCTCCATAAAGGTCGGCTGGCGGACTTCCACGACCGACTCGCCGCCCAGCGTCTCCGCCAGTTTCTGGAAGAGTTCCCGCTGCTCCCGGGTCAGTTTCGTCGGCACCTCCACCCGCGTCAGGATCAGCAGGTCGCCCCGGCCCTCCCGCCGCAGGTGGGGGACCCCCCGCCCGCGCAGACGGAAGATGGCGCCGGTCTGGGTGCCGGGCGGGATGTCTATCTGCTCTTCCCCCTCCAGCGTGGGGATGGTGACCCGCGCCCCCAGCGCGGCCTGGGCGACGTTGATGCCCAGTTCCACCAGCAAATCGTCGCCCTGACGGCGGAAATAGGGATGCGGCTCCACCTCCAGAACGATGTAGAGGTTCCCCGGTGGTCCTCCCCGTTCTCCCGCTTCCCCCTCTCCCGCCAGGCGAATCTGGGTCCCCGTATCCACTCCGGCGGGAATGTTGACCGTCAGCCTCCGGGTGATGTGGGCCCGGCCCTGACCTCCGCAGCGAGGGCAGGGGGTAGAGACGACCTCCCCCACCCCACCGCAGACGGGGCAGGTGATGACATTGACGAAGGAGCCGAAAATGGTGCGCTGGACCTGCCGGACCTGGCCCGTGCCGCCACATGTGCCGCAGCGGACCGGCGTTGTGCCCGGCGCCGCGCCGCTCCCCCGACACTCCGGACAGTTCTCCAGGCGGGTTACCTCTATCTCCTTCTTGCAGCCGAAGACCGCTTCCTCAAACTGCAACCGCAAGTCGTAGCGCAGGTCCGCCCCCCGACGCGGGCCCCGCCGACGGCCGGTCCGGAAGCCGAAATCCACCCCGAAGACCTCTTCAAAAATCTCAAAGGGGTCGCGGAAGCCGAAGTCAAAGCCGACCCCAGGCGGCCCGGTATGGCCGAAACGGTCGTACGCGGCCCGCTTATCCGGGTCCGAGAGGACCTGATAGGCCTCGTTGATCTCTTTGAAGCGGGCCTCGGCATCCGGTTCAGTGGAGACGTCCGGATGGTATTTTCGGGCCAGTTGCCGGTAGGCCCGCTTGATCTCGTCCTGTGTGGCGTTACGGCTAACCCCCAAGACTTCGTAGTAGTCTCGTCTCATACCGAATCTCAGCAAAATCGGGTCGCAAGATAAATCTCGCGCCTGGCTACCTGACACTTTTCAGATAGGACGCGGAAAAACGCGGATCAACGTAACTACCTACCCTGATGGCTGGGATGCCCCCTTCCGCCCGCCGCTGAAGCGGCAGGCTCAGATACCAAAGCCCTGACGGGCTATCCGGAAGCCCCTGAAAGGGGCTTCGCATCGGAGCCA